>RHCK01000294.1 GCA_010030605.1 Acidimicrobiia bacterium | reverse complement strand
TCGATTGTGTCGTGGGCACAGTGGTGCTCCGTTGGGTGGTGACGTGGTGCCGCCCTCGGACCATGGAGTGAGGTGATCGATTTGCGTGTGGGGTAGTCCGCACCCGGGCCAGATGCATCGTTTCCCTCTGATGAACACCGCCTCTCGTGCCGATCCGGTGAAGAGACGAGATCGCCGTCCGAGATCGATGACGGTGGACGATGTCCCGAGAACAACTCGTCGCACCTGACCAATCAGCGACAGTGTCACGGCCGCAATGGGATCGATGGACACCCCACTAACGGTGTCGCACCGACGGGTGATGAAGGTGTCGGGAGTGCCGGCCAACGAGGGCAGAGGACCGTTGTCGGTGATGGCCCGCAAGGCGGCCTCGTAGGTGGCACCGTCGATGACGATGTTGATCAGAGGCTCGACACTCGGGGGCAAGGTGTCGGCGGCCGCGGCGAAGATGGCGTGAAGAGCATCGGCACGACGCTGGCGAGCGGTGCGGGGCAGATCGTGAAGCCCCAACCGATCTCGCTCGGCAAGGTCGGCCTGCAGTTCGCGTTCGCAGAAGCGCTGGTGGACCTCGTGCATGAGAGTTCCTTGGACGTTGCCCACCTTGACATCCATGTAGGTGGTGTCGTCGAACGTGTGAATGGATGCGTCGCGTTCGTCGTGCACGAGATCGCTGTGACGGTGACTGCCGTCGGCATCGGTGAGGTTCTGCCAGCGCAATGTGGCGGAGTTGAAGGTGTCGATGTCGAGCGTTTGGGCCCAGTCGAGGAAGAGAGGCATGAATTCGGGGAGATGAGCGGTGACCCGCTTGTTCTGGTGCAGCGAACCCAGTCGACGGACATGCTCGGGGGTGATGGTGCCGGAGAAATAGTGACGACCAACCTCGGGATAGTCGGCGATCAGTTTGGCGGCGATCGAGAGATCGTTGGCGTGCCGTGGCGAGAGGCGGGCAACGGATCGAGCCCAGGACGAGATCTTCACGTAGCCATCGGCACGATGGAGGTTGGCCGAATACACCTGGGCGGCCAGAAGCGACTTGGTGGCTTCCACCTGGCGGGCCATGATTTCGAGTTCTTGAAGGAGGGTCGCAGCGTCGCGCACCGAGGTGACGAAGGGGAGTTCGTCGACGATGCGTTGCAGACCGGGAAGTACGGCGACCGGTGAACCCCGATGGGTTCCGACGGTCTCGGTTGTCACACTTCCTCCTTCCGGCGTCGTTATTAAGGTAATTGGGGGGTGTGAGACAGTTCCCCAGAAACTAAAGACAAGTCGCTGAATTCTCGAAATATTTCGCACAGCGGCAACACGCCTGATCGTTCACCCGGTGGGGGTACGAATGAACAACGAATTCAATGACCACGACGATGAAATCGAAGATTTGGAGGGGATCCCGATGATCAACGACGGCCATCTGTCGGACGAGGACATCCTGATTCTCATCAACGTCGGGTTCGATGAACCTGCCGAAGATGATGTGTCGGTATCGAATGACGACGTCGACGAGTTCGACAATGATGGCGGACCCGTTGGGTCGATCGACCTCGGTGAGGAGTGGTACCCAAACCAGAGGGCCTTTCAGATTCTTCGCGCCATGGATCCGACACGGGAGAAAGTCGAATACGCACTGCGTGATCTGATCATCGAGATTCGGGAGCAGTCGAACGGTGATTGGATGGAAGCTCGTCGACTCCTGCGTATCTACGGACTGGAGATCACGGTGGAGTACGCACCGTTGTCCGACACAGAAGGTGTCCCGGAAGGCGACACTCCGACCTCGTCGTTGTTCATCGAGATGAAACGCCGTCAGGGCTCGCTTTTGTCCCGAGATCGTGATTTGGCTCCGACGGTCGACGAACGGCGAAAGATGTTGTCTAGTCGCCGTGCGACGGTGTTCGACCCTCGGGACATCGAATCCATCCTGGGAGAGATGGCCCAGATGGAGGGGATGAACGCGGTGTATGACTGGGCTCGCTCGTTGGTGGCGCAGTGTCACACCGAGAACCTTCGACGTCGGTCGGGGTTGGTGGGAAATCTCGAAATGCCGCGGCATTTGGTGTTGAGGGGTGAGCCGGGAACGGGCAAGACAGTCGGCGCTCGACTGCTCACCGAGTTGTATGCAGCGTTGGGCATCGTGCGATATCCGAAGTTCATCGAGGCATCACGAGCCGATTTGGTGGCGGGCTACGTTGGTCACACCGCCATCAAGACTCGGGGCATCGTGACGCAGGCGTTGGGCGGCGTGTTGTTCATCGATGAGGCGTATTCGCTGAACATGGGAGGCCAAGATTTCGGTGATGAAGCCGTGGCCGAACTGATTCAGCTGATGGA
>RHCK01000293.1 GCA_010030605.1 Acidimicrobiia bacterium | reverse complement strand
GCCACTCGGTGAATTGAACGCGGACGAGGCTTTCACGGGCCTTCAGGCGCTGGAAATCGCCAAGGGTGATTTGCCGATCGTGTACCGCGGCATCGGTTACACCGGCATCATCGACAGTTATGTGTACGCGCCGTTCACGATGATCTTCGGGGCGAGGGTGATTCCACTGAAGTTGCTCACCAGCCTGTGGTGGATCGCGTCGTCGGTGGTGATGTTTCACCTTGTCCGATCGATGCAGCGTGAGACCAATTCGGAGCACCCCGAACGGTGGGCGTGGCTGTCAGCGGGAATGATCTGGCTGACGCCCGGAGCAATGATGGTGGTCTCCACCCGTGCATGGGAGGCCTATGGCTTACTGATGCTCACCACGTTCGCTTCCGCCGCCGTCGTTCGTCGGTTGATTCTCTCCAACGTTCCGTCACGAAGGCTGGCGATATTGGCAGGTGCGTTGGTGGGAGTCGCCTTCTACTTGCACCCGATGACGTTGGCGTCGACCATTCCCATTGCTGCCGTTGCATGCTGGAAGTTTCGACGACTCCTGCGGGAATGGTGGTTACCTGCAGTTAGTTCCGCATTCGTGGTCAACATTCCGTTCTTGGCCTGGAACTTGAAGAACGACTGGTTGAGTCTGGCTCAACCGTCACCTCCGATGAACAGCGTGTGGGATCGTTTCAGCGGATTCTTCGACGGACTCC
This sequence comes from Acidimicrobiia bacterium, assembly GCA_010030605.1. Classification (GTDB taxonomy): domain Bacteria; phylum Actinomycetota; class Acidimicrobiia; order Acidimicrobiales; family Ilumatobacteraceae; genus Casp-actino8. The sequence continues at coordinate 1,637 of RHCK01000293.1, read as the reverse complement.
TGCCGCGCGCATTCGGAATGATGAACTCTGATGGCAGCTGGACCTGGGGTCTCCTATCGATTTTGATTTACGTGGCATTCATGGCTCTGGTCGGTGTTGGAATCGCGAGATTGGTGCGAGAAGTGCCGGGTGGTTTGGCCATCGCCGCGCCAGCGTTGTTGTGCTGGCCACTGTTGTCGTTGTTCAACAACATGTGGTTCGTCGACGACGGGCGCTATTCGAGTGTTGGTTTTCCGTTCTTGATCGTCTCGGCGGTGATGGGATTCGATCGAGTGGTGCGTCGTATCCGACTCTGGACCCCTTCGAGATTCGCGTTCGGTGCCACCTTGTTCGTGTGGGTGATGGTCCTAGTCGTGCCGTGGGTGTCGGTGAACGCGTCCCCGAGAGTGGACGACCCCAACGCGCGAACCAAACTGCTCGTCTCAACTATCGAAGGTGAGGGATTCCGATTCGCCGCCGGCAACTACTGGCTGATGAATCCCATCGAATTTCAAAGCAATCAACGTATTCACGTGGCAGTCGCCGGACATCCGTGGGGTGCGATATTCCCGTGGCGACCGAAGTTGCCGTGGGGAGTTTCCTTCGCCCAGCGCCAAATCGAGGTTCTGAATCAGTCACCTCTCGACGTGGTCTACGTGTTCCTCGCGGGTGATGAACAGGTGGGGGCCATGCCGCTACCGGTGGAGCAGTACGAACGTCGGGAGTTGATGGGGTCCGTGCTGTATCTTCCTCTAGTGCCTGAGTGAGCACGAAGCACGACTGGAGTCGACGCAATGTGGAACGGTAAACGGCTGGCAGTGATTCTGCCGACGTACAACGAACACTTGTCGATCGCCGCGTGCATTCAGGGATTCGAGGCCCTGGGGATCGTGGACGAGGTTCTCGTGGTGAACAACAACGCTCACCCTGACACGTCGGGTCAGGTGGCTCTCACAACGGCTCGGGAAGTTTTGGAGTCGACGCAGGGTTATGGTGCGGCCATCAGGCGAGGATTCGCCGAGACGAAGTCGTTCGATTTGGTGTGCGTGTGCGAACCGGATGGAACCTTCGACCCGTCGGATTTGCTCAAGCTGTTGCCGTACACGCACGACGTCGACGTGGTGTTCGGCTCTCGCACCACTCAGGCTCTGATTCTGTCCGGGGCGAACATGGGGTGGTTTTTGAAATGGGGGAATTGGGCCGTCGCCAAGTTGGTGGAAGTGCTCTACAACACGGTCTTTCTCTCCGATGTGGGCTGCACCTACCGCGTGATTCATCGTGAATCCCTCGATCGCATCGAACCGAAATTCGCCATCGACGGTTCTTCGTTCGGGTTGGAAATGATGTTGCACGTTGCTCGCGAGAAAATGACCTTCGTACAAGTTCCGGTGAAGTATCAGGAGCGAGTGGGCGAGAGCTCGGTGACTGGCAGCAGATACAAAGCGATCGTTCTTGGTCTGCAGATGATCGTCCTGTGTGTTCGGATGCGTGTTCGGCGGCCGTCCGTCAGGTCTTGACGCAGCGAAACGTCACGAACTGGTGCTCGGGGCGAAAGCCGTATATCTTCGACATGTAAATGTCCACGAGTGGGCGAAGCTTCGACGTGGGTGCGTGCTCGATCATTGATGGAACGTCGAATCCGTCCACATCCGGTTCGG
>RHCK01000292.1 GCA_010030605.1 Acidimicrobiia bacterium | reverse complement strand
CGACGGCGTGTTCAACGTGGTGCACGGTGACAAGGTGGCGGTCGATCGTCTGCTCGATCACCCCGACATCTCCGCGGTCAGCTTCGTGGGTTCCACACCGATCGCCAAGTACATCTACGAAACCGGCACCAAGAACGGCAAGCGCGTGCAGGCACTCGGCGGAGCGAAGAACCACATGCTGGTTCTGCCCGATGCCGACCTCGACATGGCGGCCGATGCCTTGGTGAGTGCGGCCTACGGTTCGGCGGGCGAGCGATGCATGGCCATCTCGGTGGTGCTCGCGGTCGACACGATCGCCGACGAGCTGGTGACCAAGGTGAAGGACCGCATTCCGAACGTGATCGTCGGACCGGGCAGCGATCCCAGTAGTGAGATGGGTCCGCTCATCAGTGGCGAGCATCGCGACAAGGTCGCCGGTTACGTCGCCGGTGCCGCCGGCGAAGGTGCCACGGTGGTCGTCGACGGACGCGAGGGCGCACCGTCGGGTGGTTTCTTCCTGAATCCGAGTCTCATCGACAACGCCAAGCCCGGCATGAAGTGCTACGACGACGAGATCTTCGGTCCGGTGCTCACGGTGGTGCGCGTGAAGTCGTACGAAGAAGGACTGAAACTGATCAACGACAATCAGTTCGGCAACGGCACGGCCATCTTCACGCGTGATGGTGGAGTGGCCCGACAGTTCCAGTTCGACGTGAACGTCGGCATGGTCGGCATCAACGTTCCGATTCCGGTTCCCGTGTCGTATTACTCCTTCGGTGGTTGGAAGGCCAGCTTGTTCGGTGACCTGCACATGTACGGTCCCGACGGAATCCAGTTCTACACGCGCTCGAAAGTGGTCACCTCGCGTTGGCCCGACCCGCGGACCAGCAAAGTCGATCTCGGCTTTCCGCAGAACAGGTGATGCACGGCATGGACATCGGCGTCGTACTGCAAACAACTCCACCGGCCGCCCGGGTGATCGATCTCGCGAAAAAGGCCGAGACCTACGGCTTCTCGCACGTGTGGGCGTTCGACAGTCACATCCTGTGGGAGGAGCCCTTCCCGATCTTCACCCAGATCCTGGCCGAAACTCGCAATGTGATCGTCGGGCCGATGGTGACCAATCCCGCCACGCGCGATTGGACCGTCACGGCCAGCTTGTTCGCCACCTTGAACGAGATGTTCGGCAACCGAACGGTGATCGGCATCGGTCGCGGTGACTCGGCGGTGCGCGTCACCAACGGCAAGCCGACAACTCTCGCGACGTTGCGCGACAGCATCCATGTCATCCGCGAACTCGCCAATGGTCGTTCGGTCGATTACAAGGGTTCGACCTTGCGACTGCCGTGGGCGGGCAAGTCCCGCGCCGAGGTGTGGGTCGCCGCGTACGGTCCCAAGGCTCTCGCTCTCACCGGTGAGGTGGGCGACGGATTCATTTTGCAGTTGGCCGACCCCAGCATCACCGAGTGGACCATCAAGGCGGTGCGCGACGCCGCGGCCGCGGCCGGACGTGATCCCAAGAGCGTCACCATCTGCGTGGCTGCTCCGGCATATGTCACCGACGGCACCGAGGCGGGTTTGGCCCACGGACGCGAACAGTGTCGTTGGTTCGGCGGGATGGTCGGCAACCACGTGGCCGACATCGTCGAGCGCTATGGGGATTCGGCGCCAGTCCCCAAGGCTCTCACCGACTACATCAAGGGTCGCAAGGGTTACGACTACAACGAACACGGCAAGGCGGGCAACTCGCACACCACGTTCGTGCCCGACGAAATCGTCGACCGTTTCTGCATCGTCGGCCCGGTCGAAGAACACGTTCGACGTCTGAACGCTTTGCGCGACCTCGGGGTCGATCAGTTCTCCGTCTATTTGCAACATGATGCGAAAGACGAAACATTGCAGGCATACGGTGAAAAGGTGATCCCCGCCATCGCCGAGCAGGTCACGGCCAAGAGTTGATTCGAAACGAGACGAACGCACGCATGTCGACAACAGTTCTCCAACCACGCCGAACCGGGTTCATCACGGCTCGACGGCTGCGTCGCGTGGTGTTGTTCTTCGTGTCGTTGTTGTTGGTGGCCGTCGTCTGGGAGCTGTACAAGGTGGTGGGTCCGGAAGCCGGAGGAAAGATCTTCGGTTGGAAGTTGTTGCCTCGAGCGAACGACAACGCGATGCCCCACGTGTGGGAGATGCTCCAGCGTTACGGACGTCCCGAGATTCGCGGTTCCGATCGCAAGATCTGGTCGGTCGTTCTGGCCGGAGCGTGGTTCTCATTCCGGCTGGCCCTCGTCGGTTTCTTCGTGGGGACGATCCTCGGCCTCGGGCTCTCGATGCTGATGGCGCGATTCAAAGTG
>RHCK01000291.1 GCA_010030605.1 Acidimicrobiia bacterium | reverse complement strand
ACAAGGAGAACACAACATGGACACACCGAAGTACAAGACGAAGAAGTTGGCCATCATCGGCGTCACGGCCGGATTGGTTGCCGGAGCCGGCGCGGGTTTGTTGATGAACCTGCCCGGCGGCGCGAGCGCCAAGTCACCCGTTGCGGTGTCGGCCACCGGAACCGACGGCGACACAGGTACGAGCAGCGATGCTCCGGCATCGTCGATCAATGGCGAATCCGGTGAGATGGAAGGTCAGCATCACGGTGGTCGTCACGGCATGGACCCCGCCGAGATGGAAGCTCATGTCCGTGAGGACCTGCAGGCCCTCGTCGATGCCGGCACCATCGATGCCAGCGAGGTCGACGCCATCGTCGCCGCGCTTGCGACTCCTCCGGCCTCTCCGCCGGCCAACGACGGCACGCGCCCCGAGCGCGGAGCGATGCTGACGGCTCGATTGCAGTCGCTGGTCGATGACGGCACCTTGACCTCGACCCAGTTGGACGCGGTCGTGGCCGCACTCGAGGCCGGTCGCCCCGATCACGGTCCTGGCATGGGACACGGTGGACATCGTGGCGGCATGCGCGGTGAGATGCTGACGGCAGCCGCTGATGCGATCGGCATCACCGCCGACGAGCTGAAGACCGAGATCGAGGCCGGCAAAACCATCGCCGAGGTCGCGGTGGAGAACGGCAAGACCGCTCAGGATGTGATCGATGCATTGGTCGCCACGGCGAGTGCCGATCTCACGCAACGCATCACGGATCTGGTGAACGGCGTTCACAACGACGACGCCGCGCCGGCGACCCCGGCCACTGGCGCCTGATCCGCGCGCTCTCGACGGGCCCCATTTCCGCCCGCTCCCGTCGTGACGAATCGACCCGGCTTCGGCCGGGTCGATTCGCATGTACGGGTCGATGTTCATGGTGAGACCCCAACCTTTCCCACCAACACCCCCGATCTAGGCTGGGTCACCCATGACCGGAACCGAACGCCTCTTCGATGACGACGATTTGTTCGGTCCGCCTCCTCGCGAGCCCGAGGACCCGATCGACGATTCGGTCGATGTTTTCCCCGATGGGGGCAACCACGAATCCGCGCCGTACGCGGCCGCTCCGTCGCGACGATTCACCCCCATCTCGCTCGACGGATTGAACCCCGATCAACGCGAAGCCGCCGAACACGTGAACGGACCTTTGCTGGTGGTGGCCGGCGCCGGGTCGGGCAAGACCCGGGTGCTCACCCATCGCATCGCGAACCTCATCTCGCGCCATGACGTCCATCCCATGAACATCTTGGCCATCACCTTCACCAACAAAGCGGCCGGCGAGATGAAGCATCGCGTGCAGAGCCTCATCGGACCGGTGGCCAAGTCCATGTGGGTGTCCACGTTCCACTCGGCATGCGTGCGCATCCTTCGCGTTCATGCCGAGAGGTTGGGTTATCCCAAGACGTTCAGCATTTACGACCAAGCCGATGCCCAACGTCTCACCGGCTATGTCATCCGCGATCTGGGTCTCGACCAGAAGCGATTCACCCCGCGCAACGTCCATGCGGTCATCTCGAATTGGAAGAACGAGGTGTGGTCGCCGGCCGACGCCGCCGAACGTGCCGCTCACATCTTCGACCGCAAGCACGCCGACGTCTATCGCGAATATCAGGAACGTCTGGTGAAGGCCGGCGCCATGGACTTCGACGACCTTTTGGTGAACATCGTGCGTTTGTTCCGACTACATCCCGACGTGTTGGCCATGTATCAGGATCGTTTCAAGTACATCCTCGTCGACGAATACCAGGACACGAACGTGGCCCAGAACGAGATCGTGCTCATGCTCGGCGCACGTCATCACAATGTCTGCGTCGTTGGCGACACCGATCAGAGCATCTACAAGTTCCGCGGTGCCGACTTCCGCAACATCGCCCAATTCGAGGACGCGTTCCCCGACGTGTCGGTGGTGGTGCTCGAGCAGAACTATCGCAGCACGCAAACCATCCTCGACGCGGCCAATGCCGTGATCGCGCGCAACTTTGGTCGCAAGCCCAAGGCGTTGTGGACCGAAGCGGGGGCGGGTGAGCCCATCGTTCGGTTTCACGCCGACGACGAAGGTGACGAGGCGGCGTTCGTGGCGCGCACCATGCATTCGATGCACGCCACCGGCCGCACTTGGGGCGAGATGGCGGTGTTCTACCGCACCAATCCGCAGAGTCGTGTCGTGGAAGAAATTCTCATGCGGTTCGGAATTCCCTACAAGGTCGTGGGCGGAACGCGTTTCTACGATCGCCGCGAAGTGAAAGACGCCGTGGCGTATTTGCGAGTCATCACCAACCCGGCCGACGAGGTGAGCATCAAGCGCGTTCTC
>RHCK01000030.1 GCA_010030605.1 Acidimicrobiia bacterium | reverse complement strand
ACTCATGTGGCGACTCACATGTCGGCGCGGTCGGGAGCGTTGCGTGCCCACGCCACACAAGTCGATCCAAAGGAACCGTGGTGGTTCGGCCTGAACGATGACGAGCTGAGTGATGTGTATCCATGGGAAGACTGGGTGCTGGCGCGATCGACGGTGGGTGGTCCCGGTGATGACGAGGTGGAAGTCGATCTGTTCGCCGGAATCGCCGACGTGATCGCCCTTCCCGAAGGCGTCGCGCGTCCCGGACGACTCGTCAGCCCCGATGTGGTGGGAGCGACGCAATGAGCGACACGCGCACCATCCAGTTCCGGGTCGTCATGGGAAAGAACGACGAACGAGTCGATGGTCCCGACGACGCCGACACCGTGGCCACCATCGCCAAGGCCGACGCCGGCATGGACCCCACCGTGGCGTTCATGCGCGGCAAGTTGAAGATCACCGGTCCGACGGGTCCGCTGTTCGATGCGCTCTCGAGTGGCCGTGCGGCCGAGGTAATCGCGAGACTTCTGGCGAGCTGAACCGTGTTGGTTCAGGCGCGACGCATGGCGTCGCGAAGTTCGCGATATCCGATCAGGATCGCCCCCGAGTCGGCGAGCAAGGAGCGCAGGTGCGCGTCGTTGGTGGCCAGGTCCAGATCGTCGATCCATTCGGATGCCGACGAGGTGAGAGCACGCACTTCGGGGGTGTCGACGGCCGGTTGGATGTGGATCTCGGTGACCCCGGACTTCAATTCGCGAATCGCCGAATAGACGCGTTCGCGACTGCCTGCTCGCCAGTCGTGATCGAAATGGTCGGGGAACACGATTCCTTCGTCGGCGGCCAGTTTGCGGAATGGGAATCCGGCTTGTTCGGTGGTGAGGGTCGAAGGAAGGCGAATGGGGAGTTGAAACTCGACGGCCATTTCCAGATAGATGTCGAAGAATTCCGGGCGCAGTGTGATGACACTGAGATGCGGAGCGAGATGCGAAACGTCGAAGCCCCACGCCATCGCACGTTCGATCTGGGCTCGACACTCCCGTAGAACTTCCGCGGGGTCAGCGTGTTCCCACAGATCGTCGACGCTGCGCGGAAAACCTCCGTCGCCCGAGAGCAGCGACGGGGCGTGGGTGATGGGTCCCCAGCGATAGAGGTCGTGTTCGGCGTTCAAGGTGATATGCACGCCAATGTCCTCGCCGGCGTACATGGTGGCCGCATGTCGGGCCCATGGTGCCGGCACCATCACCGATGCGCAGGTGGCGACACCGTCGCGAATCGCCGAGTACACGCCGAGGTTGGCGGCGTGACACGAGCCCAAGTCGTCGCACGAGATGATGACCAACTTGGCGTCGGCGTGGTGTCCGAGTCGTTCGGCCAGTGACGTGCTCACACGGTCACGATACCGGTGCGCTTCGCCTCGTGGAGGCGGGGTTTGGTGCACGGGCTCAGGGTTCGGTCGTGGCCGGGCACGCGGCCCACAGTCCGGTGCCGTTTCGACGTGCGATGTCGGCGGCCGCGGAGAACTCCGACGAGAAGGTGGTGTTCGGGGGGAACTTGTAGGGCCGTGCGAGACCCTCGTCGATGAGGACGCCGTTGATGAAGAGGTTGTCGGGCTGGCGATACACGTAGGCGAGCAAGCGTCCGTATTTGTCGCGCGACTCGACGTCGCGTTCGAGACGCACGGGCGTCCCGGTGGGCAACAGTTCGGTGGTGCGCGCCGACGCTTCCGGACCGAAACACTCGATGGGCGTGTTCGGCTTCTTGGTTTCCGGAGTATTCACCCCGATGAGTCGGATGGTCTCCGAACGTCCGTCGATGGAGACCTCGATGGTGTCACCATCGACCACGCGCTCGACGATGGCGTTCGCGTTTTCGGGCAGTTCGGCCGGTGTCGACGAACACGCGATCAAGGTGATCGATGTGGCGACGACCAAGAACCTGCGAAACATGGCCGTGGGTGGGCGGAGAGGAAACCTCCGCGACGAGTCAGATGCGTTCGATGAGCGTGCCGGTGCCGAGTCCGCCACCGCAGCACATCGAGATGATGCCGTACTTGCCACCGGTGCGCTCCAGTTCGTACAACGCCTTCGTGGTGAGGATCACGCCGGTTCCACCGAGCGGGTGACCGAGAGCGATGGCTCCACCGTTGGGGTTGGTCTTGGCGAGGTCGGCACCAACTTCTTTCGCCCATGCCAACACCACCGAAGCGAACGCCTCGTTGATCTCGAAGGTGTCGATCTGATCGATCGTGAGGTTGTTGCGCTCGAGCAGACGCTGCGTGGCGTCGATGGGACCGGTGAGCATCAGCACCGGATCGACGCCCACGAGACAACTGTCGACCACTTTGGCGCGCGGCTTCAGACCCAATTCGTTCGCCTTCTCGAGGGTCATCATGAGAACCGCACCGGCGCCGTCGCTGATCTGGGACGAGTTGCCCGCGGTGTGCACGCCGTTCTCGCGAGCGACCGGGTTGAGCGTCTGCAACTTCTCCAGGGTGGTCTCACGGATTCCTTCATCGCGAGCCACCTTGTGCGTCGTGCCCGTGGGCTTGCCATCGTCACCGAGATCGGGGGCATCGACCACGATGTACTGGCCCGCGAAACGATCCTCGGCCCACGCGCGTGCGGCACGTTGCTGCGACTCGAGACCGAAAGCATCGGTGTCGGTGCGCGTGATGTTCCACTTGTCGGCGATTCGCTCGGCGCCCTCGAATTGCGAAGTGAACTCGTAGTGCGAGAAGTAGCTCTTGCTCACGGCCTTGCCGAGTGACTCGTATTCCTTGGTCTTGGGATTCTTGGTGAAAGCGTTCGAGTTGCTTCCGATCGGAACGGTGCTCATGGACTCCACACCGCACGCCATCGCGATGTCGACGACTCCGGAGGCGATGAGAGAAGCGGCCAGTCCCGTGGCTTGCTGACTGGAGCCGCACTGCGTGTCGACGGTGGTGCAGGCGGTGGTCATGGGCAGACCCGCCGACAGCCATGCGGTGCGGGTGATGTTGAACGACTGGGCGCCCACCTGGCTCACGTTGCCGCCGACGACCTGCTCGATCTTGTTGGGGTCGATACCGGTGCGATCAACGATGGCCTTTTGCACGAGGCCGAGAAGGTCGGAGGGATGGAGAGTGGACAATCCACCGTTCTTGCGACCGACCGGGGTGCGGACGGCATCGACGATGACAACGGTGCGAGGGCTGTGATTCGACATGGCGGTCATCCTAAGGTCGGGGCCATGACGAACTCTCCTCAAGAGCCCTCGATTTCCCGGGTCAGCCGTTTCGAACCGGGGATGGCCGCGCCGGACGACCTCGATGGTCACCGCTATTTCCACGTGGTGGGATCGGCGGTGTGGGTGCACCACGAACCGGCGAGCACCTCCTACGGGCTGCATTACCTCGGCATGCTCGACGGTCACGCCTGTTGGGGGGTCGACGTGCCCCACGGATCCGATCCCTCCGACGGCGCCGCCCTCGATCTGTTCAGCTTCTTCGGCCGAGCCACCGAGGACGATTGGCTGGTCGCGGGTCGAGCCGTGCAGTTGGTGGAGTGGGCGCGCACTCATCGCTTTTGCGGACGTTGTGGCGAGCGCACCGTCCCGGCCGCGAACGAGCGAGCCATGAAGTGTCCCGTCTGCAATCTCATGAACTTCCCCCGACTGGCGCCGGCGATGATCACCTTGGTGACGCGCGGCGAACCCGGCGCCGACCAAGAGGCGTTGCTCGCTCGCGGAGTTCAGTTCCGTGCGCCGCTCTATAGCTGTCTCGCCGGATTCGTGGAACCCGGTGAGACATTGGAGGGTGCGGTCATTCGCGAAGTGCGCGAGGAAGTGGGTGTCACCGTCGGCTCGGTTCGGTACATGGGCAGCCAACCGTGGCCTTTCCCGCACAGTTTGATGCTCGGTTTTCGGGCCGAGTGGAAGAGCGGAGACATCGTGTGCGATCCCACCGAAATCGTGGATGCGAATTGGTACCGCAAGGATGCGTTGCCGAACATTCCGCCGGGCATTTCGATCGCCCGCAAACTCATCGATGCTTGGTTGAACGAGTGAAGTACGTGGGGGAGTAGTTTCGCCCCATGACATTCACCAAGAAATCTCTCGGCAAGTTGGGCATCTGGACTTTCCAACTCGACATGCAGCCGATGAAGGAGGCCCAACGCGCGGCCGCCGCCATCGAGGAGTTGGGATTCGGTGCGGTGTGGGTTCCCGAGGCGGTGGGTCGTGAACCGTTCGCGTCGTGCGGATTGCTGTTGTCGGCCACCGAAAAGCTGATCATGGCGACAGGGATCGCTTCCTTGCACGCGCGTTCGGCGATGACGATGGCCGCGGGTCAAAAGACGCTCACGGAAGCGTTTCCGGATCGCTTCCTGCTCGGCATCGGAGTCAGCCATCAGCCGGCGGTCGAAGGTTTTCACGGAGCTTCGTATGGCAAGCCGTACTCGAACATGGTCGCCTATCTCGATGCGATGGATCGGAGTCTCTTCTTCGCCGCGAACCCCACGCAGGCTCCGGTGCGCTGTTTGGCCGCGCTCGGACCAAAGATGCTGAAGTTGGCCGCCGAGCGCACGTTGGGCGCGCACCCGTACTTCGTTCCCGTCGAGCACACACCGATCGCACGCGCGGCCCTCGGACCCGACGCACTGTTGGCGCCGGAACAGGCCGTGGTGTTCAGCACCGATGCCGCCGAGGCGCGCGCGATCGCTCGCGGGCACATGTCGACGTACATGGGTTTGCCGAACTACACGAACAACCTGCGCCGTTTGGGATGGGGCGACGAGGATCTATCGACGCCGAACGGACCTTCGGACAAACTGGTCGATGCCATCGTGGCCTGGGGAACCCTCGACGACATTCACGCGCGCATCAAGAGTCACCTCGACGCCGGCGCCGATCATGTGAGCGTGCAGGTACTGTCGGCGAATCCGGCGGCCGTGACGATGAACGAATTCCGCGAGTTGTCGACGCTGATTCCGGAGTTGTGACGTCGTCGGTCAGTCGTGACCGGTGATGATGCCGTAAATCAACGTGGCGAGCGTGTCGCGGATCGTGTCCTTGCTCGAACCTCGTTTGGCCATTTCCGGTTGATACCCGAGCAATCGCTCGCACATCGCCACCACGGCGGCGGCGGTGGTGAACGGATCGAGTGATTTCGGGAGGCGTCCGGCCGACACCCCGTCGCGAATCATGTCCTGCAGTGCGTCCATCAACAACAGGTTCGCTTCCGTGCGCACCTTGCGGAAATGACGGTCGCCTTCCTCGGCTTTCAGATTGCGCACACGAAGCACCGCATGATGCGTGTCCCAAAATCGCATGTACGCGTCGACGAACTGTCCGGCTCGGGTCAAGCCATCGACGGCGCTCCATCCGGGCTGCAGGTGGTCGACCAAGGGCTTTTCATCTTCGGTGGCCTCGCGGGCCAATTCGAGAATGGCCTCATCGACGTCGTTGAAGTAGTGGTAGAAGGTGGCCGGCGAGGTGCCGATCTCGCGAGAGATGTCGACGACACGAAGGTCGAGAATGCCTTGTTCCGAGAGCAACTTGGCGGTGGCGTCGAGAAGCTTTCGACGAGTGGCTTGGGCGCGCGTTCCGATGACGCGCCCATCGGCTGCATGGATGTCGTCGCTCATGTCAGGCTCCGTACACCGGTGCCGGGGTCGGGGCCTCGCGAACGAGATCGGCAACGATGGAACCAACCTCGTGCGGTTCGAGCCGCGCACCCTTGTCGAACACGTGACCGTGTTGCCAGCCGTCGGCCACCGAAATCTGACCACCCGCGATTTCGAACATTCGGCCACTGATCTCGCACGCGGACGAACCGAGCCACACGACGAGGGGACTGACGTTGGCGGGATCCATGGCGTCGAATCCGGATTCGGGCTTCTTCATCATTTCCGCGAAGGCTTCCTCGGTCATGCGGCTGCGTGCCGACGGAGCGATGCCATTGAGCTTGATGTTGTAGCGACCCAACTCGGCGGCCCCGACGATGGTGAAGGCGGCGATACCGGCCTTGGCGGCGGAGTAGTTCGCTTGCGACACGCTTCCGAACAGTCCGGCCCCTGATGAGGTGGTGACCACACGTGCATCCACCGGGGTGCCGGCCTTGCTCATGGCGCGCCAATGATCGATGGCGTGTCGCACCGGACAGAACATGCCGCGGAGATGAACCTTCATGACGGCGTCCCATTCGTCGACGGACATGTTGACGATCATGCGGTCACGAACGATGCCGGCATTGCACACGAGGGTGTCGAGTCCACCGAAGGTGTCGATGGCCTGGCGGATCATGCGACCCGCGCCATCCCAGTCGCTGACATCGTCACCGTTCACGATCGCTTCACCACCCATGGCGCGAATCTCGGTGACCACCTCGGCCGCGGGTCCCTCGTCCTGACCTTCGCCGGTCAGGCTGGCACCCACGTCGTTGACCACGACCTTGGCACCCTCGGCGGCGAAGGCGAGAGCGTGAGCTCGACCCAATCCGCGACCGGCTCCGGTGATGATGACGACACGTCCGTCGCAGATTCCCATGATGAGTTTTCCTTCCCTCGACCGTTCAGCAGGTGATGCCACCGTCGAGCACGACGATGGAGCCGGTCATGTAGCGACCTTCGTTGGACGCGATGAACGCGAACAGGTTCGCCATCTCGTCGGGTTCGGCCTGATCCATGGGGGTCATGATCTTGCCCATGAGCTTGTAGTCCGCGCCCTCGGGGAGGTTCATGAACGATGTGACGATGTTGGTGTTCGTGCCCCCGGGGGCGATGGCGTTCACCCGCACGCCCTTGCCGCGATATTCGTACGCGAGAGCGCGGGTGAGGTTCACGACCCCGCCCTTGCTCGCGCAATAAGCGGCGCTCCACGGTGCACCCATGAGCCCCGACGTGGACGCGGTGTTCACGATGACGCCGTCGATGCCGGTCTGCTGGTGGGTCTTCAAGAGATGGGGCAACGCGTAACGCGAAACGTAAAACGTGCCATTGAGGTTCACCGACACGATGCGGTCGAACCACTCGGGAGTCTCCTCGTGGCTGTTGGCGAAATGTCCGATGCCGGCGATGTTGCACACGATGTCGAGTCCGCCCAGAGTCTTGGCGGCCTTGTCGACGACTTTTTGCACGGCCGACGCGTCAGTGACGTCGAGGTCGTACGCCGTCACCTTCCCGCCACTCTTGGTGATCTCGACGGCCACTTCTTTGGCGCCGCGCAAATCGGCAATCGCGAGGACTGCGCCCTCGGCGGCGAAACGAATGGCCGTGGCCCGACCGATTCCGGATCCGGCACCGGTGATGAAGACTCGCTTGCCCTTGAGGCGCTTGTACGTGGGCGCCGGCTTCGCGACAACTTTCTTGGCCGCCGCCTTGGTGATGACGGGCTTCTTCTTGGCACTCATGATGCTCCTCCGTAGGTGACTCGTAGATCTTTCTTCAGGACTTTTCCGCTGGGGTTGCGGGGGAGTGCGGCGACGATCTCCAACTGTTCGGGGATCTTGTGCGTCGAGAGTTGGGCACCCTTCAGATAAGCCACCATCTCGTCGAAGGCGAAGTTGGCATCGGCTTTCAGAACCACCACGGCGCACGCGCGTTCGCCGCTGGCGGCATCGGGGAGGCCGATGACCGCGGCGTCGGCGATGGCGGGATGCGCGAAGAGCAGGTCTTCGATCTCCTTGGCCGAGATGTTCTCACCCTTGCGAATGATGATGTCCTTCAGTCGTCCGGTGATGCTGATGTAGCCCTCGGCGTCGATCACCCCGAGGTCACCGGTTCGGAACCATCCCTCTTCGTCGAATGCTTCGGCATCGAGGCGAGAGTCGAGGTAGCCCATGCACACCTGACCACCCTTCACGCGAAGCTCGCCTTCCACTCCGGGCGGGCACACCACACCGTCCATCACGGTGCGGATGGAGACTCCCGGACACGCGCGACCGTCGGTGTTGGCTTTCTTGTCGTCGGGGTCGTCGACGTGGACCATGGTGTTGATGGGCGACTCGGTGAGCCCCCAGCCGCCGATGAGTGGCGCACCGAAGGCCTCGACCATCTCGGCGTTCAGCGATCGCGGCTTCGGAGATCCACCCCCGTTGAAGATGCGCACGTTCGGCAACAACTTCTCGCCGGCGGGCAACTGACGCTGAGCGTTGAGATACGTGAGCCAGAAAACCGTTCCGGCTCCCGCACAGGTGCATCCGTGTTCGCCGAGCCAACGCGGCGTGTTGGCGGGGTCGAACGTTTCGACCATCAGCAACTCGACGCCCGTTTCCATGGCGTTGAAGAGCCAGATGAGTCCACCCACGTGAGTGATCGGGAAGACCACCGCGGCCTTGTCGTCGGGACCCACTTGCATGCTCCACTGCATGCCGAGGTTGGCCGCTCCCATGCTGGCGTCGGAGTGCTTGGCTCCCTTGGGATCCGCGGTCGTTCCCGACGAATAGAACAGCCAGCGCAACCCGTTCAGATCGGCGCGATACGGCGGTAGTCCGACCGCATCGGGATCGGCCTCGGGCAGATCGGGATCGGCGACGATGACGCGCACATCACGACCGTTGGAGTCCACGACCTCGCGAGCCATCGGTGGAAAGTCGAATCCGCGAAAGACCCCGGGAACGATCAAGACCGAACAGTTGGATTGGGCGGTGATGAACGAGACCTCGCGGTGACGATAGATCGGCAGGATCGGATTCTGAACCGCGCCGAGCCGCGAGAGTGCGCCGGTGAGGACGAGCGACTCGAAACGCGAGGGCAGGATCCAGGAGACGTTCGAGTTCTCGCCCACACCGAGTTGCGAGAGGCCGGCGGCCACACGCTCGCACCAGTTCTTGTACTCCCCAAAGGTGAGGGTCCGTCCCTTTTCGTCGAACGCCATGCGCTTGTCGGGAGTGAGCACCGCGCGTTCGGAGATGAGTTGCCAGAGCGTCTTGCCCGTGCTGTCGATGTTCGCCGAAAGATCGCGAGCCATGATCGTCACCGGATCAGAAAGTGATGACGGCGCGGGCGACCGTGCCGCTCTCGAGACCGTGCACCGCGTCCTCCCAATTGCCGATGGGGAACGTGGCACTCACCAATTCGTCGAGCAACACCTCGCCGCGTCGGTACAGATCGATGATGTACGGAATGTCGCGCTGGGGGCTGATGGTGCCGTAACGACAACCGATGATTCCGCGATCGACCTGCGTCAGTCGGCCGTAGAGCCCCTTGAATTCGGCGGTTTGACCGGCCACACCGATCACGACCACCGTTCCACCCCAGTCGAGGCATTCGAGTGCGTTGTAGGTGACGGCCGGATGGGCGACGCAGTCGAACGCCCAGTTCACTCCACCGGCATTGAACGGCCCGCGGGGCATGTCGTCCTTGTAGGGCATGATCGAACCGACGGCGGCAACCAAGTCCTCGCGTCGTCCGTCGAGGAAGTGCGTGGCACCGAACTGCTTCGCCAACGATTCCTTTTCGGGAACGGTGTCGACGGCGATGATCGTGGTGGCCCACGATCACGTGGTCACCGGGCTGAACGTGTGTGACCGCGTTGCCCACTTGGGCCACGACACCCGCCGCCTCGTGACCGCACACTCCCGGTGACGGCACGGGGTAGAGGCCGTTCATGTACGAGATGTCGCTGTGGCACAAGCCGGCCGCGGCGATCTGCACGATCACCTCGCGCGGACCGGGGTCGCGCAGGGTCAGGCCGTCGACCAACGAAGTCGCTTTCCCGTCGTACACGATTCCCTTCATGGGGCCCCCTTCATTCGTGGTGAGAACACCGCGACTCTAGTGCAGGGGCTCGGAAAATCTGACGGCCAGTCAGAATCCGTCCGGACCCATGGCTGGATCGGGGTATGTTGGCGAAATGTCCGAAGTGAAACTGTCCTCGCGGGTCTCGGTCGAGCGTTTGGATGGCGCCTTGGGGGCCGTGGTTCAGGGTTTGCGAGTCTCCGATTACACGGACGACGAACTTCGGGAGTTGGCCGATTCGTTGATTCCGTGGTGGGACGATCGCTT
>RHCK01000290.1 GCA_010030605.1 Acidimicrobiia bacterium | reverse complement strand
CGGAGCCGGATTTCCGTCGGACGCCAAGCCCGAGAGAACTCGACGCAACTTCCAGACCATCTGCAACTGTTTGCGGTCGAAGAGCAATTCCTCGTGACGGGTGCTGGAACCATCGACGTCGATGGCCGGATAGATGCGCTTTTCGGCCAGACGACGGTCGAGGCGAAGTTCCATGTTGCCCGTTCCCTTGAACTCTTCGAAGATCGCTTCGTCCATGCGACTGTTCGTCTCCACGAGTGCGGTGGCCAAGATGGTGAGCGAGCCACCTTCTTCCACGTTTCGTGCCGCACCGAAGAACTTCTTCGGCGGGTACAACGCACCGGCATCGATACCACCCGACAGGATGCGACCACTGGCCGGAGCGGCGAGGTTGTAGGCACGACTGAGACGCGTGATGCCATCGAGGATGACCACCACGTCGCGACCCATCTCCACCTGACGCTTCGCCTTTTCGATGGCCAACTCGGCCACGTGCGTGTGCTCTTCGGACGGACGGTCGAAGGTGCTCGAGATGACTTCGCCACGAACGGTGCGTCGCATGTCGGTGACTTCTTCGGGCCGCTCGTCGATGAGCAACACGATCAGTTGAACTTCGGGGTTGTTGCGCTCGATCGCGGTGGCGATCTCCTTCATGATCGTGGTCTTGCCCGCCTTGGGCGGCGACACGATGATTCCGCGCTGGCCCTTACCGATCGGCGAAATCAGGTCGATGATGCGCGCGGTCATGTTGGCCGGATCGAGCGGGCTCTCGAGACGCAGCTTCTCGTCGGGGAACAGCGCGGTGAGGTCCTCGAAGCGCGGACGCTCCTTGGCCTTGTCGGGTGAACCACCGTTGACGGTGTTGATCTCGAGCAACGCCGGGTTCTTCTCGTTGCGGCCGGCGGTGCGCGCGATACCGGTCACGTGATCGCCCTTGCGCAATCCGTATTGGCGGGTTTGCTTCACCGAGATGTAGGCGTCGTCGCGGCTCGGCAGATAACCGCGCACGCGCAAGAAGCCATAACCCTCGTCGCGCAGGTCGAGGTAGCCCTCGACGGGCACCGATTCCTGCACGTACGGCTCGCCACCTTGGTTCGAACCCTGGTCGTAGTTGCCATCGCGATCTTCGCCCTGGGGACCTTCATCACGACCACCACGACCACGACGACGGCGACGGCGGTTGCGACCCTCACCATCGAAACGATCGCGCTGCGCACTGTCACGATTGCCGTCACGGTTTCCGTCACGATTGCCGTCGCGCTGACCGTTGCGGTTGCCGTTGCGATCACGGTTGCCGTCGCGCTGTTGGCGCTGTTCACCCGCCGGGGCGGATTCGCCACCGGTGAGGTCGGCCACCGTGGACACACCTTGGCGCACGAGTTCGGCTTCCCACTCGGCCAACGGCTCGCCATCGGGTCCGAGAATCACCTCGGGGGTCGCAGCGGACTCGGGCTTCGACGAAGCGTTCGACGCCGGCTCGGCGGATGCGTCGGTCGACGTTTCCTCGGCGGGGCGAGCCTTGGGCGGACGACCCGGTCCACGCTTGGGCTTGTCGGTGGCGGGAGCCGCTTCACCCGGGCCACCCACGGTGTCCAGGATCTTGGTGATGATGTCTTCCTTTTTCGCTCGAGGACCGGCCTTGATGCCGAGAGCGGTCGCGATGGCGACCAACTGCTCCTTGTCCTTCGATTCGAGCACCGACTTTTCGAGTGCGTCTGCGGCCACGAGAACCTGCTTTCAGGCGGGGGTATGCGGCGATGTGCGGTGAAGGCACGACCACCGGCGATCCCAACGCCAGTGAGGGGAACACACACGGACCAACCCAGGTTCTGTCACCAGGCGGAGACTCGTGCGGTCTGGGATTCCAGACAGTCAGACCATAGCCACAGCGACACTGCTTGGCAACGTATACCCGCTGTTTCGCGACCGATCAGCGTCGAGCCACGGAGCGCACGAAGGCCTGAACCCGTGCCAGATCGTTGGGCAGAGCGGTGGTGCGTTCCGGGCGTTCCAGCAGGTCAGAGAGATGTTCGGGAAGTGCCGGATGCACGCCGGTGGCCCGTTTCACCGCGTCGGGGAACTTGGCCGGGTGGGCCGTGGCCATGGTGACCACCGGCACGCCGGATTCACGCTGGCGACGAGCCGCCGACACGCCCACGGCGGTGTGCGGGTCGATGAGCATTCCGGACTCGCGATACACCGACGCCATGGTGGCCAACGTGTCCGCATCATCGCTGCGCGCGGCTCGGAACACCGGCTCGATCCAGTTCGCGTATTGATCAGCTTCCACGCTCATGCGTCCACTGGTGCGGAAGAGCGCCATTTGATCGGCAGTCGCTCCCCCGTCGCGATCGTTCATCT
>RHCK01000289.1 GCA_010030605.1 Acidimicrobiia bacterium | reverse complement strand
CAAAAGTCGTCGATGGAATACATGCAGGGGTTCGCCACCAAGGGTGTCACCGCCGCTTTGAGTGAGCGCGACGCTGCCTTTGGCGATTATCGCGAGCAAAAGTCCTGACCGGGGGACGTGACTGACCGCGTTCGAGAACTTCTCGAGGTGTTTGACCACCACCACCACCTGTGACAGGCTGTGACGAGTGACGCACCCACTCCGGGGCCGTCAGCATCCAAGGGGGAATACGTGAGAAGCAGAAAGATCAGTTTCGTCGCGGGTTTGGCCGTACTCGGTCTGCTTGCCGGCGCCTGTAGCGAGGACTCGGGGAGCGACAGCACCTCGGCTCCGGCGACCGAGGCTCCCACCTCGGACGCTCCGACCTCGGAGGCTCCCACGACGGACGCTCCGGCGGCGTCGGGCATCAGTGACGAAGCCATCGCACACGCGGTCGAGTACGTCGGCGGAACCGCTGGCGCCGCCTCGGGCGACCCGTACGTCATTGGCTACGTGAATCAGGAAGGCGGCACGCCCGGATTCCCCGAGGCCTCGATCGGAATCGACTCCGCTGTCTGGTTCGTGAACAACTTCCTCGGTGGCGTCGGCGGTCGTCCGATCGAACTGGCGAAGTGCATCATCACCAAGGAAGAAGACGGACAGAAGTGCGCCCAGGAAATGCTGGCCAACGACGCCGTGCAGGTGGTCATCACCGGTGCCATGTTGAACGGCAACGCTCCTCTTCTCGATGGTTTGAAGGACAAGAAGCCGGTCTACATCTCGAACCCGCTCACGACTCCGGAGTTCCTCGCGACCGATGCCTTTGCGTTCACCCCCGGCTCGCCGGGAGTGGTGGCTGGTCTCGCCGTCTTCGCCGCCAAGTTCATTCCGGAGCTCGAGGGCAAGGAAGTCAACAAGGTCGCAGTCGTCTACGGTGACAACCCGGCCGGACAGATCGCGTTCAGCGCTCTCACGAAGCCCGTCCTCGAAGGTTTGGGCGTCGCCGAAGTGACCGGAGTCGCCGCGGCCGACACCGCCGGCGCCACCGAAATGGCTGGTCTCATTCAGGCCGCCGGAGCCGAAGACGCCGACGTCTTCTATCCGCTCGTCACCATCGGTAGCTGCATCGCGGTCTATGACGCGCTTCAGACGCTCGAAATCGACACCACGGTCGTGACGACCGGCTTGTGCTTCGGTGTTCCGATGCAAACCCACCTGAAGGAACTGGGCCTGGACGCCAAGTTGCCCGACGGCTGGTACTTCGGTGGATACGGCTACTCGTATGAGATCGCCGGTAACCCCGACCTCGACGCCTACAAGGAAGCAGTGTTCGCATGGGCGGCCGAAGAAGGGCTCGACGCGGCGACGCTCGAATACACCGGATTCGGTGGACCGACGTTCGGAACCTTGTTGTCCGCCGTGAAGTTCGCCAACGCCGGTGCCGCCGACTCGGCCGGATTCCGCGATGCCGCCAAGGCCTTCGCCGGTCCGCAGTGGGGCGTTGTGGGTCCGATGAAGTGCGGTGGAAACCCGACGTTCCCGGCGCTGTGTGGATTCCAGATCGGTGTGCAGCAGCAGCAGGGCACCGAGTACGTCTCCATCATGGACGGTTACAACGGTAAGCCGATCGACCCGCAGGCCGAGCTGGGTTGATTCTGATGTGAACGACCTACGTGGTCGTTCGAAACGGGGGATGTGGGAAGTCGATTCGACTTCCCACATCCCCTTCGTTCGCAAGTAAGTCACCAAGACGGGGGAAGTCGTGGGGGAATTGGCGCGGTTCATGAAGAAGCGCCGGGGCGTCGTCGCAATGCTGGCGATCGTCGTGGTATTCGCGGTCATGTACATGACCGATGCCAAGCAAATGGCGCCGATGTTTTCGAACGTCGGAACCGGCGCGTTGATCGCCGCGATCGCCTTGGGCGTGGTTCTGACCTACCGCGGGTCGGGGGTGGTCAACTTCGCCAATGGTGTGGTGACGATCTTCGTCGCCTACTGGTTCTACGGGTTGCGGTTCGAGGGCAAGTTCTACGTTCCACCGTTGCCGAACCCGCTGGTTCTCATCGAGATTCCCGTCAACTGGTTCCGTGATTCGGGCAACAAGCTCGACCTTCCGAACTGGCCGACGGTGATCGATCTGCCCGGTGACCGACTGACGTTGCCCGCCGCTCTGGTGGCCGCGATGGTGATCGCCGTTCTCCTCGGGCTGTTCTTGCACTTCGTCGTGTTTCGGCCGTTGCGCAACGCGCCCGTGTTGGCCAAGGTGGTCACCAGTGTCGGAATCTTCGTCGTGCTGCAGGAGTTCGTCCGACTGCGTTTCGGAGAAACCGTCAAGACGGGCATTCAGCTGCCGCTTCCCAA
>RHCK01000288.1 GCA_010030605.1 Acidimicrobiia bacterium | reverse complement strand
GCACCGGTTGGCAGACCATCGAAGAAGCGGTGAACGTGCGTCGAGGCACGCGGGTGATCGGTGGCGATCGTGATTTCGACCTTGCGCGCGAGCGTGCGGTTCTCGAGGGCGCCGCGCATCAGGACGTGGGAACTCGAGTGGCGTTGGGTGCGGGTGGATTCGCCGACGACACCGCACCTCGTGACGCCCTGGTGGCCCTGCGCGCGTCGAACGGCACGTGGCATGTGGCCGACGACCTCGCGACCGCGCGCCGATTGGCCGGAACGGTGCAAGGACGCAAGTCCACGGTGCCGATCGATTGGCCCGTGCCGCCGATCGAAGGGCAATGGGCCCGTGTCCTGCGAACCACATGGGTGGAACCCGCATACGTCGAGCCCGACGCCGCGTGGTGCGAACCGGGCGGTGAACCGCACGGGCCATTGTCGAACGGTGGCGCGTTCGGTGGCAAGGTCGACTCGGAACTTCGAGATGTCGCTCGACGCTTGGCCGACGAACACGGTCGAACGGTGCGGGTGTTGCTCACGCGCGAGGACGTGGTGCGAATCGGAGCCAAACGACCGCCGATGTCGTTGGCGGTTCGTCCCGATGGTTCGGGGGTCATGCATGCTGTGCGCACGCCGGGCCTGGTGGAAGCGGTCGCTTCGTTTGCTCCGGACTGGACGGTGATCGAACACGACGTGGTTGGTC
Organism: Acidimicrobiia bacterium; assembly: GCA_010030605.1. Classification (GTDB taxonomy): domain Bacteria; phylum Actinomycetota; class Acidimicrobiia; order Acidimicrobiales; family Ilumatobacteraceae; genus Casp-actino8. Next base: position 1,653 of record RHCK01000288.1, on the reverse strand, counting down.
CGCGCACGTCGATGAGTCTTCGCGGTTCGGGCTGGGCCGAGATCGCGGTGATGCGTTGTTCGGTGACCGAGCCGGGCGAGTGGGGCGACCATGTGATCGCACCCAATGGAGCACGAGCATGGGCGACGGTGAACGATGACTCGGTAACGGTGCGCGTGAACGCCGGTCGAATTCTGGACGAGGTGGTATTGCGTTCGTACGTCATTGGCGCCACGCACATGGCCCTCGGATGGGTGCGTTCGGAAGGCGTGGCCCTCGGAGCCGATGGCATCCCCGTCGACCTCACCATCCGTTCGTTCGGCGTGTTACGTGCGGTGGACACGCCTCGAATAGATGTGGATCTGGTGCGAAGCGACGATGAATCGGTGAACGGAAGTGATGCGGTGTTCGCGGCAGTGGCGGCCGCGGCATGGCGACACGCGGGTTTCCCCGAACGTTGGCCCCACGCTCGTTGATCCGACTGGTTCTCTGGTCGTCGACGATCGGTAGCATCGCACCATGGCATCCAAAAAGGCTCCCGCCCCCCTCGGTCCCTACACCCCGGTTGTTCGCGCCGGCGATTGGGTGATCGTTTCCGGACAGCTCGGCATCAAGGACGGCTCACTGGTGGCCGGTGGTGTGTCGGCGCAAACCACGCAAGCCGTGAAGAACCTGAAGGAGCGTTTGAAGGAGCAGGGTTGCACCCTGAACGACATCGCCAAGACGTTGTGCTTCCTCACCGACATGGACACGTTCGCCACCTTCAACGAGGCGTACGTGGCCGGATTCGCCGGTGCCCGTCCGGCTCGATCCACCATCGGCGTGGCGGCATTGCCGTTCGGTGGCTCGGTCGAGATCGAGGCCTGGGCCTACAAGCCCGTGGCGGCCCCGAAGACGGCTGTGAAGAAGGCCGTGGCGAAGAAGACCGTAACGAAGAAGTCCGCGACCAAGAAGGCATCGTCCAAGAAGGCCGTGGCGAAGAAGTCGCCCGCCCGCCGCGCCAAGAAGTAGGTTCGCATCATGGCCGGAGCAATCGTGCTGATCATCGCCCTCATCGGATTCCCCGTCGTCGTCGGGTTGTCCATGGCGGGAATCGCGGCGCTTCTCGGACACCTGCTGTGGAAGGACGCCGAGATCCGTTTCGACATGGTGGTGTCGGCCGGAAGTATTTACACGGGCTCGTGGTTGGAAGGCGCGGGTGCGGTCTTCGCCGAGAATCAGGCGTTGCGATGGATCGCCGACTTGGCGCACTTCCCCGAATCCGCGGGTGGCGTGTTCGTCAGCGGTGGCACGGCGGGCAATCTGTCGGCACTCATCGCGGCGCGACATCGTTGGCGCGAACGAGCGCAGGGTCGCCACGATCGCACTCGTGGATTGATGGTGGCCTCCAGTGGCGCGCACTCGTCGGTGAAACAAGCCGCGCGAGCCATGGACGCCGACATCGTGGTCGTGCCCGCCGATGCACAAGGTCGACTGAATCGTGATGCGTTACGAAACGTGATCGCTGCTCTCGACCCCGTCGACATTGATCGGTTGTTCGCCATCGTGGCCACCTCGGGAACCACCAACCTCGGCGTGGTCGACGATCTGGCGGCCGTGGCCGACGTGGCGGGTGCTCACGACGTGTGGTTCCATGTCGATGGTGCCTATGGTGCCGCCGCATTGTGTGCTCCG
>RHCK01000287.1 GCA_010030605.1 Acidimicrobiia bacterium | reverse complement strand
GGATCGAACATAGATGTCGGCGCTCGGCGCACTCTCGTCGCGGCCACGGCGGCCATTTCCTCGATCGCGGCCGGAGTCGGGGCCACCGGCGCCGGTCGACCCTCGGCACCACATGACGGAAAGGACGCCAGTCGACCTCCCATCGACTCGCTGTCGCAGAACGAGAACCTAGCCATCAGCCGACGTCAAGCTCGCAGAATGATGAGCAGAAAAACGTCGTCGGGTACCGTCAATCACCAACGAATCGGCTCACTCATGGGAGAGAACATCGGCGCCATGCAATCCTTCACCCGAATCCTGCGAGTTGTCGTCAAGGAGATTTCGGCGCTCTCGTTCACCTTGGCGGGAAGCGTGATCGTCTTCTTCACCTTGTCGGGGCAGACCCGTCGCATCGCTCTCATCGCCACCGCTGTGGCGTTGGTGCTTCACTTCACCAACGTCATTCTCGAGAGCCGTGCGGACACCGATCAGAACGGCTAGCAACGGACTCGTCGTCGATTGCGAGACTCAGAACGGCGGACACAACTAGAGTCCGTTCGTGCTCGCGGCGTGGGGACCCATCAACGATCTCACGAATTGGTTGAACGACGTTGCAGGCAACTGGTGGTTCCTCGCGGTGATCTTCACGATCGCCCTGCTCGACTCGGTGATCCCGGTGGTGCCCAGCGAAACCACCGTCATCATCGGCGGGGTGGCGGCCAGTAGTGCGGGCGACGCGCCGTACCCCGTGGTTTTCGTCATCGCCGTGGCGGCCGCCGGAGCATTCTGCGGCGACAATCTGAGCTACCAGATCGGCCTGCGAGCCAGCCATCTCGTTCAACGCCGCGCGGCACGCAAGGAGTCCACGGCCAAGAAACTCGCGTGGGCCCACGAACAGATCGAAGAACGCGGTGGCCTTCTTCTCATCACCGCGCGCTTCATCCCCGGCGGTCGAACGTTGCTCACCTTGTCTTCGGGACTCACCCGACAGTCACAACGCTGGTTCTCATCGTGGGTCGCCGTGGCCGCCACCATCTGGGCCTCCTACGCCGCGATTCTTGGCTTCAGTTTCGGCTCGAAGTTCGAAGATGACCACACCACCGCGTTCCTGTTGGCTTTCGGTGCCGCCTTGTCCATCACACTGCTCATCGAAGTCGTCCGTTTCGTCCGGAAGAAGTTGGCCAACTCCTGATCGGATCGGTGGGGGTTTCTCTCGGGCCCCGGGCGTAATCTGAAGGCGTCATGATCGCCGTCGTACCCGTTCGAGATGGAGTGTTCCCCGCCGGGTCCGACGAGGCCATCGGCGAGGCCGGCGGCGAAGCGATCATCATTGGCACCAAAGCCGATGTCGCGGCGAACGATCTGTCGGAATTCGGACGTCGATTCTGGACCATCGAGACCGAACTCGATCCGCTAACGGTGGCCACCAACGTGGAAGAACTGCTTCGCGTCGAAGGACGTCGCGACTCGATCATCGTGCCGGCCAGCCCCGACGGACGCGATCTCGCTCCACACATCGCTCATCGTTTGGGACGAGTCCTCTACGCCGGCGCCATCTCCGTCACCGACTCGAACGTGAGCGTTTCCGTTCGAGGAGGATTGTCCATCGCCGACCACACGCCCTCGGCCTCATTCGTCTCCACCTTCCAAATCGGTGTGCGCGGAGCCGAACCGATCGCGGAAACCACCAGGATCGAATCTCGCTCGCCCGTGAATGTCGGCTCGTCGTCGACGGCGGTGCGAAGCGAAGGAGTGATGCCCCCCGATGTGTCCACCATGGACCTGGCCGAGGCCCCGCGAATTCTCGGTGGTGGCGCCGGATTGTCGGACGGTGCCGCGTTCGAACTTTTGGGACGCGTGGCCGTCGCGCTCGACGCATCCATGGGAGTCACACGAGTCATCACCGACCGCGGATGGGCCTCGCACGAACGACAAATCGGAACCACCGGGGTCGTCGTCGACCCGGACCTGTACGTGTCGTTCGGTGTGAGCGGAGCAGTGCAACACACCAGCGGTCTCGGACAGCCCCATCACATCATCAGTGTGAACACCGACGCCCACTGTCCCATGATGCAGATGTCCGATCTCGCCATCGTCAGTGATGCCAACGAGGTGTTGAACGAATTGGCCACCCTGCTCGACGTGGAGCCGCGATCGTGACGACGTCGACGACGTACGATGCCGACGTGATCGTCGTCGGCGCCGGTCCGGCCGGATCGTGCGCCGCCATCGCCGCCGCTCGCGCCGGCAAATCGGTGATCCTCATCGAGCGTGGCCCGTTCCCCGGTTCGAAGAACATGTACGGCGGAGTGGTGTATCCGCGCATCCTCGATGAACTCATTCCGTCCTGGTGGGAAACGGC
>RHCK01000286.1 GCA_010030605.1 Acidimicrobiia bacterium | reverse complement strand
ACCGTCGGCTCAATCGCAGGAGCGGGATCGGTAACGCTCGGAAGTGGAACGCTCACGAGCGGCTCGTTGTCGAGCACGTTTAGCGGCATCATCAGCGGTACGGGTTCGATCGTCAAATCGGGCACTGGCGTCCTCACGTTGTCGGGCGCGAATAGTTATACGGGCACCACGACGGTGAGCGGCGGAATCATGCGTCAGGGAGCTGCCGGTGTCATCAGCGACTCAAGCCAAGTGACCGTGAATTCTGGTGGTGAATGGGATCTCAACGAGTACTCCGAAACGGTGTCCTCACTCGCGGGAGCGGGGTCCGTCACGCTCGGCGAGGTCACGTCGGACACGACCAACATATTGACCATCGGTGGTTGTAACTGTGCTGCCACGTTCTCCGGAGTGATTTCCGAAGCTGGTGCGGTGACCAAACTTGGAAGTGGAACGCTGACGCTGTCCGGTGCAAATACCTATACCGGAGCAACGACAATTTCTGCGGGAACGATCTCCTTGTCTGGTTCCTCCGAGCGACTTTCGGACTCCACGGCGGTCAGCGTCGCTTCCGGTGCGACTCTCGACGTGAACAACAGCGAGACCGTCGGCTCGCTCGCCGGCGCCGGATCAGTCCGAGTGCTCTCGACAAGTAACCTCACCGCAGGTGGAGACAATTCGTCGACCACCTACTCCGGAGTGATGAGTTCCACCGGGACCTTCACCAAGTCCGGGTCAGGAACGCTGACCATGAGTGGAGCGAGTACGTTCACTGGACCGCTCACGATTTCTGCCGGAACCGTGAGCATTGGCGCCGGATCGACGACGGGCTCGGTGACGAGCAACATCGTCAACAATTCGGCGCTCATCGTCAATCGTTCTGATGCGGTGAGTTACTCCGGTGTGATCAGCGGTACTGGCTCTTTGACGAAGTCTGGCGCTGGTGTGTTGACGTTGAGTGGAACGCAGACGTATTCGGGTTCCACGACGGTGAGTTCATCAGGTGGTGGAATCACGGTTTCTAGCACCGGGTCACTCGGCAGTGGTAGCTATTCGAACACCGTTTCACTTGGTACTGGAACGACGTTGTCGTACACATCGTCGACGAACCAGACCCTGTCCGGTGTGATTTCTGGAGCTGGAGCATTGACGATGAATTCGGCCTCCACGACACTGACATTGTCGGCAGCCAACACCTACACGGGTCTGACGACGTTGACAGCCGGAATTATCGCAGTATCGAACAACACGGCTCTCGGAGACGACGGTTCGACTCGTTCGTCGACATCGGTCGCGAGTGGTGCTGCGATCAAGGTGTCGGGTGGGCTGACGGGCGTGACCGAGCCAGTGAGCATCGTCGGCACTGGTGTGTCGACAGCGGGTGCGATCAACAACGTCTCGGGATCAAACACGTGGAGCGGTGCCGTCACGATGACGGGCGCGTCAGAGGTACAAATCGATACCGGAACGTCGCTCACGATGTCGGGCGCAATCACGGGTGGCTATGCGCTCACGGTGGAATCGATCGGTACGTCGACGATCAGCGGCGCAATTGGAACCTCGGGGACGTCGCTCACCAAGACCGGTGCGGGGACGCTCACCCTTTCCGGCGCCAATACGTATGACGGAGCAACGACGATCAGCGCCGGAACTATTGCATTGGGTGCAGCAGGGGTCATTCCAGATGCGTCGGCACTGACGGTGAATGGAACGCTCGACATGGGTGGGAACGCTGAAACAGTCGGATCGCTCGCGGGATCTGGATCGATCACGTTGAGCGCGACGCTGTCCTCGGGAGGAGACGGCACCTCGACGACGTTCAGCGGAACCACGTCGTCAAGCTCGGGTGGTCTGACCAAGTCAGGAGCGGGAACGCTCACCCTCACTGGTGCGAACTCATTCGTCGGTCCGCTCACTGTCTCGGCAGGTACGGTTTCGATCGGCTCAGGATCGACCATTGGCTCGATTGCTACGACGAGCATCGCAGTGACTGGTGGAGTCACGTTCAACCGGTCCGATGACATTACCTATTCCGGAGTAGTCAGTGGAACCGGAACGCTGACGAAGTCCGGCGCAGGAACACTGACACTGTCGGGATCCAATACGTATTCCGGAAACACGACTGTGTCGACGTCCGGCGGAACGCTTTCTGTCACTGGCACTCTCGGAACAAGTGCCTCCTACAGCGGCGCCATCTCGCTTGGGACGTCGACGACGCTCAGCATGTCTCCGAGCTCCAACCAGACGCTCGCTGGGATCATTTCAGGAGCTGGCGCTCTGTCGATGAACTCATCAAGTGTTCTCACATTGACGGCCCTGAACTCCTACTCGGGCGGCACGACGATTTCGAGTGGCACGGTGT
>RHCK01000285.1 GCA_010030605.1 Acidimicrobiia bacterium | reverse complement strand
ATTCGAGGATTCCGCGCTGGCGGGCGGTGAGCGGAGCGGACGACGGGCGGGTGGACTTCTGGACATCGGTCATGCCGGCATCGTACGGGTGTTCGCCTCCCGAGTCAAACACCTGTTCGTATTGCCCCTGCTCAGTGGGGAAATTGGCCCGTTCGAACAGGGGCTTTGTCGGCAGGGTGTCCCGGAACGGTTGACACCGAACAGGTGTTCTCCATAGAGTGCCATCAGAAGCGAACACGTGTTCTCCGAACACCTGTTTGAAACCCTGCCACACCCCGTTGGCATGGTGACAACGGGCGGCGAACACAACAACCAGCCCACACACCCGACCCATCCGAAAGGACCTCCCATGGCTCTCGCACTCGATCCCCGATACGTCGTCGTGATTCACCCCACGGTCGATCGGTCCGCTGCGGCCGGTCGGCGTCGGGAGGCACACGAGGTGTATGTGCGGCGTCGCCTCATGGTGGCGCTTCTGGGTGTCATGATCGCGGCCGCCGCCTGCCTCGGCGTCCGTGCCCTGGCGAGCCGTGGGGATGCGACTGCCTCCATCCCCACGGTGACGCCTCTGTCTGCAGGAGTGTCCACAGCGTCGGTGATCGACCCCGTGGTGTACGGGCAAGGCTCCGGCTTCTACGTCGTTCGTCCCGGCGACACCTTGTGGTCCATCGCATCATCGCTGACCGACGGAAGCATTTCGTCGTTCGTCGATGATCTCGTGGAATTGAACGGTGGATCCTCCATCGACGTGGGTCAACGTCTCATCGTTCCCGCCCGCTGAGTTCCGTGCCTGAACGAATTGTTCGGGCAGACGTCGGACACCGCATGATGATGATGGGTACTCTGTCAGTCATGCGTTGCGTGATTTGTCGGCACGAAGACACCAAAGTCGTCGATTCGCGCACGGCCGAAGATGGGGCGGCGATTCGCCGCCGGCGTGAGTGTCCCGAATGCAGTCATCGTTTCACCACCTTCGAGCGCATCGATGAAGTACCCCTGATGGTGGCCAAGACCAACGGTGGTCGCGAACCCTTCGATCGGGTGAAAGTCACCTCTGGTGTGCGCGCCGCGTCCAAGGGTCGCCCCATCGACGAGGACACCATCAACGCCCTGGCGGACTCGGTGGAAGAAGAGCTTCGTCAGTTGGGCGGGGGCGATGTTCCCTCGACGCGCATCGGTCTGGCGGTGCTCGAACGACTTCGAGCCCTCGACGAGGTGGCCTACATGCGCTTCGCCAGCGTGTACAAGAACTTCGATGCTGCCGAGGATTTTCAGCGCGAGGCCGCGTTGCTCGACAAATCTCCCATGATCTGACGTCGTCAGTGACGACCTAAAGTCGGCTCGTGACCGACACCGCCGACCGTACCCGTACCGCGTTTCGCACCTGCCCGCTCTGTGAGGCCGGATGTGGCCTCGAAATCACCGTGGCCCTCACGGACAAAGGTGAATCGGTGAGCCGCATTCGCGGCGACATGGACGACGTGTTCTCGCACGGTTTCATCTGTCCCAAGGGATCGGCGTTGAAGGGGCTTCACGAGGACCCGGATCGTCTGCGCAAACCATTGGTGAAGCGCAACGGCATTCACGTCGAAGTGGAGTGGGACGAGGCGTGGGCCGAGGTTGCCGGCCGGTTGCACGACATCATCGAACGACACGGTCGCGACGCGGTGGCGGTGTACCTGGGGAATCCCAGCGCTCACTCGTTGTCGGCGATGCTGTACAACCGCTCGATGTTGATCGGTCTCGGGACGCACAATCGCTACAGCGCTTCCACGGTGGATCAACTGCCCAAACAGGTGGCCAGTGGCTACATGTTCGGCACGGGTGCCAGCGTGACGGTGCCCGACCTCGATCGCACGCACTACCTGTTGATGTTGGGAGCGAACCCCTACGCCTCGAATGGCAGTTTGTGCACCGCCCCCGATTTCCCGGGGCGTCTCGAAGCGATTCGCGCGCGTGGCGGCAAAGTGGTGGTTGTCGATCCGCGCCTCAGCCGCACCGCCGAGGAAGCCGACGAATGGGTGGCCATTCGTCCCGGTTCGGACGCGCTCTGGTTGATATCGATCGTGAACGTGTTGTTCGCCGAGAACTTGGTGCGCATTCCCGATCGATTGAGTGCGCTGATCGACGGTGTCGACGCGATGGCCGCCGCCGCGAGCACCTTCACGCCGGAGTCGGTGGCCGCGGCGACCGGAGTGAGTGCTCAAACGACTCGGCGCATCGCTCGCGAGTTGGTGCAGGCATCGTCGTCGGCCGTGTATGGCCGTATCGGCACGACCACCACCGAATTCGGCACCACGGCGAGTTGGTTGATCGACGTGGTGAACACGCTCACCGGCAATCTCGATCGCGCCGGCGGAGT
>RHCK01000284.1 GCA_010030605.1 Acidimicrobiia bacterium | reverse complement strand
ACCCAACAGCAGTTCGGTTCCGACGGCGATCACCGAACAGCGCATGTCAGCCCGCCGTCGCCGGCGTGGCACCGCGCAAACGATGAGCCCGCCACATGTACTGCACGCCGCTACCCGCCGTGAGCACCACCGAGATCCAAAGCAGCCACAACCACAACCACGTGGCGTCGTCCGACGTGAGGGGGGCGATCGCGAAACCGACACTCAGTTGCTGGAAAAGGGTCTTCCATTTCGCCAGCCGACTCGCCGGAACACTGATTCCTTTGGCCCCGACCAGAACTCGATACATGCTGATCGCCACTTCGCGCGCGGCGATGATCAACACCGGCACGATCCAATAGATGTCGCGACTGACCAATGCGAACATGGCGCCGAGAACCAACACCTTGTCGGCCAAGGGGTCGAGAAACGCACCCGAGCGCGTGGCGCCGTGACGACGAGCCAGGTAACCATCGATGCCATCGCTCGAACACAGCACGAACCACAGAGCGAAAGCCACCCATGATCCTCCCGCCGAATCGGGAATGACCACGAACATCAAGGGAGAAACGAGGATTCGTCCGACCGTGACCGCATTGGCCCACGTGGCGATGGCGTTCGGGTCGACCGGCACGACATCATCGTGCCACATTCGATCAGTGAGAGCAGACTTTGCGAGCTCGTCAGTCGGCCGTAATGTCCGGACCCAATGCCGAACGCACGGTGACGGTGTGGAACTCGCCCACCGTCAGCGTCTCGGGAACCTCGACGATGCCGTCGATCTCGGGTGCCTCGCGATGGCTACGTCCGACACCGGGCTCGTCGATCAGCACCGAGATCTCGCGACCGATCAAATCGTCCCGACGGCGAGCAGTGATGGAGTCCTGCAGCTCCGACAACTCAGCGAGACGTTCACGCACCAGCGAATCCGGTACCGCCCCGTCGAGGTCGACGGCATACGTGCCCTCCTCGGGCGAATAGGCGAAGAAGCCGCACCAATCCAACTGCGCGCTTTCGACAAAATCGAGCAGCTGATCGTGATCCGATTCGGTTTCACCCGGGTAGCCAACGATGAAGTTGCTGCGAAACGCGGCATCGGGCTCGCGTCGACGAATGTCCTCGATGCGATCGAGGAAACGCGAGCCATCGCCCCAACGGCGCATCCGACGCAACAACGTCTTGCTCACGTGTTGCAGCGAGAGATCGAAGTACGGCACGCCCGTATCGAGGATCGCGTCGATCAGTTCATCGGACAGGTCACTCGGATACAGATACAACAGTCGTGTGCGGTCGACCATCGCGCTCACTCGTCGCACGAGGGAAACGATCGATCCGGCACCCAGTTCCTCGGGGCGATCCTTGCCGTAACTGGCGAGGTCCTGGGCGATCAGCACGATCTCCCGGGCCTGTAGTTCGTCGACTTCGCGCAGAATCGAATCCACGTCCCGACTTCTCTGCGGTCCACGAAACGACGGGATGGCGCAAAAACCACACGAGCGATCGCAACCCTCGGCGATTTTGACGTAGGCCCACGGCGAGGAACTCTTGGGGCGGGGAAGGTTCAAGAGGTCGAGCGTGGGTACGGGTGCACTTCCCACCGGAATCAACTTGCGAGCCGCGGCTTGCTGCACCGGCACACCGAAGCCGGCCACCATGTCGACCTCGGGTAATTCGGCGGCCAATTCGGCTCCGTATCGTTCGGCCATGCACCCCGTCACCACCAGCCGCGAGGACGCCGGACGTTGTTCGTCGAGGCTGAGAATGGTGTCGATCGACTCGCGCCGCGCTTCGTCGATGAACGCGCAGGTGTTCACCACCACCAGGTCGGCTTCCTCGGCCGATTGCACGGCCACCATGCCATCGGCCAACAACGTGCCGATCAGTTTGTCGGAGTCCACCTGATTCTTGGGGCAACCGAGCGTCTCGATGTAGAAGCGCTGTTGTTGACCCGACACGGGGGTCAGGTTACCGGTCGGTTCGAGTCGAGTGGTTCCGACTCACGCGCTGTGAGCGAGACGCAAACCCGGGCGAGGCCGCGCGTCGGCCTCTTCGTCACCTGCCTCGTCGATCTTGGCATGCAGCCAATGCCAGAGGACCTTGCCGCGCTGAAGAACGAGCTCCTACCACCTGTGGCAGTGTCCGGGGCAAAGACCGCCATGAGAGAGAGTGCAAGCACTAGCAGGGGAATAGACAAGACGATGTTGAACAGCAACACGATCACTTTGTCGATGACCCCTTTTCTGAACGCGGCAAGGATGCCTACGGTTCCACCGATTGCGCCGCCGATGCCGACTGAGAAGATGGCGACGAAGAGCGAGATGCGTGCACCATTCGCCAACAGAGAGAGGACGTCGTAGCCATCGGGAGTGGTGCCGAGTGGGTGGCAACCG
>RHCK01000283.1 GCA_010030605.1 Acidimicrobiia bacterium | reverse complement strand
GCCTGTTCCTGAATGGCGGCGACCAACTTGGGGTGTTGATGTCCGATGTTGACGTTCACCAACTGGCTGGAGAAGTCGAGGTAACGCTTGCCGTGTTCGTCCCAGAACCAACTGCCCTCGGCGCCGGCGACGACGATCGGGCTGATCAGACCTTGGGCCGACCACGAATGAAAGACGTGGGCGCGGTCGTTGGCGAGGGCATCGGAGGTGCGAGTGTCGAGCACGGTCATGGGGTCAGCCTATTCGTTACAGGTCGAGGAGAACAGAGAGCGATTTGTGACAGGACAATGGCGTTCCGAGAGCACGGCGGTGGCACGTCGTTGCTACCGTCGAGGACATGGGTGAGATGATCTCTTTCAAGTCGAACGGTTCCAGTTGTGGTGGTTACTTGGCCAACGGCGGTGGCGCCGGCGTGATCGTCATTCAAGAATGGTGGGGCCTCGTGCCACACATTCAGGATGTGGCCGACCGTTTCGCGGCCGCGGGTTACACCGCGCTCGCCCCTGATCTGTATCACGGTCAGTCGTCGACCGAGCCCGACGGTGCGGGCAAGTTGATGATGGGGTTGAACCTCGCCACGGCCGCAAAGGATCTGTCGGGAGCCGTCGATGAATTGATTCAGCGAACGGGCACCTCGAAGGTGGGCGTTGTCGGATACTGCATGGGCGGCGCACTCTCGTTGATGTTGGCCTGCGAGCGACCCGATGCCGTGGCGGCCGCCGCGCCGTATTACGGCGTCATCGGCTGGCCCACGGCACAACCCGACTGGAACAAGTTGGCGGCCAAGGTTGTGGGTGAGTACGCCGAGGACGACGACTTCGCCTCGCCCGACAAGGTGTGGGGTCTGGAAGCCGACCTTCGCGCGTTGGGCAAGGACGTTGCCATGCACGTGCACCCCGGCACGCAGCATGCGTTCTTCAATGACACGCGACCCGACGTGTTCAACGAAGGCGCGGCCAAGACGGCTTTCGCGCGGACGCTCGACTTGTTCGCTTCGACCCTCTGAGTCAGCCCAGTGCGGCGATCGCCGCTTGCACGGCCAGCACGCGACGAGCGTTGTCGACGTGCAGATTCTCGATCATGCGTCCGTCGACGGTGATCACACCACGTCCTTCGGCCGTGGCTTCCTCGAACGCGGCGATCACGCGTTGCGCGTGGTCCACTTCGTCGGCCGAGGGTGCCCACACGTCGTTGGCGATCTCCACTTGCGACGGGTGAATCAGGGTCTTGCCGTCGAAGCCCATCTGTGCTCCCTGAACGCATTCGTCGCGGAACGCATCCAGATCTTTCACGTCATTGAACACACCGTCGAGGATGACCTTTCCGGCCTCGCGCGCACCGAGAAGTGCGGAGGCGAGATGCGGCAACAGCGGTGAGCGTCCGCGAACTTGCGTGGCCCGAAGTTCTTTGGCCAGATCGTTGGTGCCCATCACCAACGTGGCCACCCGCGGATGCGAGGCGATGGCGCGCACATCGAAAATGGCGGTCGGGGTTTCGATCATGGCCCAGATCTTCATGCTCCCCGGAGCTCCGGCGGTCGCCAATGCCGACGACACCGCTTCCACTTCGGCGAGCGAGTTGATCTTGGGAATGACGACGGCCGAAACACCGGCCACCGCGGCGGCCGCGATGTCGTCGGCGCCCCACGGAGTGTCCAGACCGTTGCAACGGATCGTCAGTTCCTTGGTGCCGTACTCACCACTTCGAGCCGCGGCCACCGCGTTGCGGCGTGCGTCGGGCTTGGCGTCGGGCGCCACGGCGTCTTCCAGATCGAAGATCAAGGCATCGGCGGGAATCGCCTTGGCCTTGTCGAGAGCGCGTTCGTTGGCGGCCGGCATGTACAGAACGGATCGGCGCGGACGTAGGTCGGACATGTGGTCTCCTTCAAGAACCGTGAATCAAAAGTTGTCGATCGATCAGAAGTTGTACATCTGGGCCAACTCGGGATCGCGGGCCGACAGCTCGCGAGCCAATTGCACCACCACGCGGCACTGCTTCACCGACGCGTCGTCTTCCATCTTGCCGTCGAGCATGATGGCGCCGGTTCCGTCGCCCATGGCCTCGATCACACGCATGGCATGAGCCACGTCACTCGCGCGTGGGCTGAACACGCGACGGGCGATGTCGATCTGCGCCGGATGCAACGACCACGCACCGACACAACCCAACAGGTACGCGTTGCGGAACTGATCCTCGCAGGCCACGACATCTTTGATGTCGCCGAAAGGTCCGTAGAACGGAAGGATGCCGTGCATCACGCAGGCGTCCACCATGCGGGCCATCGTGTAATGCCACAGATCCTGTTGGTAGGTGGCGCGCGGAGCATCGGGTTGATCGGCGTTCGGGTCTTGGCGCACCACGTAGTCGGG
>RHCK01000282.1 GCA_010030605.1 Acidimicrobiia bacterium | reverse complement strand
ATTCTGCGCCATGCCCTCGACGTGTCGAACGATGGGGACTCACTCGCCATGGGATCGACCACGGGAAATCTCTACGTCACCGCGAATCAGGGAGACACGTGGCACTGCGTCGCCACCAACCTTCCCCCGATCTACTCGGTTCGCTTCGCGGGATAACACCGGAAGAATTACCGACGATCGGTCAGCAACAGACTTCCCCGTCGACGAATGATTGCGGATCCGAGGATTCCGGCAACGCACAGCCACAACCCAAGAATCAAGACTTCGCGGGTGTCGGTTCCCGTGATCGGCAACCTGCTGTTCGATGCCACGAGTTCGATGCCGAAAACGAACGATCTGGCCGTTCCATCAGCTTCGGTGGCGTCGATACGAACATCGTGAAGTCCGGATGCGAGTAACGCAGGTACGGATGCGGCGAGTGTGATGGTCCCGTCAGCGCCGACCGTTCCCTGAACCGAGAACAGCCCTCCGATCCAGACCGTGACCGTGGAGCCCGGAAGCAGTCCGCCCATGTTCAACGGAATCGTTCCGGGCGGTCGCACTCGTAACCCTCCAGATGACGACATCCCCGTGGTGGCACCGCCCGGTCCGGGTGCGCCACCCAACGTCACGGTGGTTCCCGAACCGGTGGTGACTGTCACCTGACCCGGCGAGGTTCCCGGGGCGGCCGAGGTCACAACCGGAGGCGTTCCTCCGGCACTATCGATCGGGAACACCGACACGCATCCCGAACACGGACGGGTGGGATCGTTCGGTGTGCCGGGAGGGGTTTCCCCGGGACCGCCCGTCACGCCCGGCCCACCGGTCCAACCGTTGTTCGGCAACGTTGTCGGTGATGAACCGATCACATAGATCTCGAAGGCGAAACGGCGTTGCGCTCCGTTTTCGTTGACCACATCGACCGACACACTCTTCACTCCGGTGGTGGTGCCGTCCGGAATCGGCAACGTGACCGTGAACGTTCCGTCGTTGCCCACCACCGCGGTGCCCCACGCCGCTGTCACCAGCCACACGGAGGCGGTGGTCGTCGCGAGGATTCCGGTGCCCGACACCACGGCGCTGCCGTTCGAACGAATCACCAATCGTCCCGACGAATCGACGTTCGACGGAGTTCCCGCAGCCGATGTGAGGGTGACCGTCGCGACCCCATCACCCAAGGTGATCGAACCGGGATTCGTCGACGGTGGGGTCGTGGTCGGCGAGCCCGTGACCGGAACGTCGTTCGGATCATTCGGGTCGTCGAAACAATTCGTGCACGTCGGTGGAGTCGCGCCCGGTCCGGCCGGTGGCGTGAACGACGGTGTCGAATGCGACGTCGTCGCCGCGGCGCCCGAGCCCACGATGTTGTTAGCGGTCACCGTCACGGTGTACGTGGAGTCGAGACTGAGGTCGGACACCCGACATGTGGCGGTGCCAGTGGTGGAGTCGACGGTCACCGTTCCGCACGTCGGTCCATTGACGAGAACCGACATGAATGCGTTCGATGACGAACTCACGTCGTCGATGGTCACGGTGTAACCGGTGATCGGACTACCACCGCTGTCGAGAGGCACGGACCACGAGATGATGGCTTCGCGAGGCGACACCGCGCTCGCGGTGAGCGTCTGAGGCGCCGAGGCGGTGGTCATCGGAACAGCCAGAACCACCGTGGTGTTGCCGGTGATGGATGTGGCGTTCGCACTGGTGATGGTGACGATCTGAACCTCGTAATCGACGCCGTTGGTCAGCGAGGTGAATGTGTGACTGCCCGAGGCCGGGTTGGTGGTGGTGTGTGATGCCGAGGACGGCCACGGATCACCGGCTTCTCTCAGTCGCACCTCGTAGCGAATGAACGCGCCGCCGCCGAAGTCGTCCGGTGCGGTCCACGAAACGGTGAGCTCGCGGTCGCCGTTGACGACGTGTGCTCCGCGCGGAGCGAGAGCGGCCGTGACCGGAGTGATCGCCGGCGACGGTGCCGACACCGGGCCGACGCCGACCGAGTTACGCGTCGCCAACTCGATGGTGTACTCGGTGCCGTTGGTGAGACCGTCGAACACGCATGGTGTCGTGGTGCAGTCATCTGACTCGATGGCGGTTCCACCCGCGGTCGGGGTCGCGATCATGCGATATCCGATGATCGACACACCACCGGAGAACGTCGGTGCGCTGAAGCCGATCGTCACCGCGCCGGACTGTGCCGACACCGACGCGATCGTGGGCGGATTGGCAACCACCGCCTCGATCTCGAACGATCGGGTCACCGAGGCGGCAGCGGCGTACACGCTGTTGCCCGCTTGGTTGGCCGTGATCGTGCAGCGTCCGATGGTGATGATTGCCACCGTGCGACCAGTCAACGAACACACCGTGGGTGTCTCGTTGGTGAGCGACAC
>RHCK01000281.1 GCA_010030605.1 Acidimicrobiia bacterium | reverse complement strand
TGTCTCCCATTTCGCCACTTCCATCACCGCGGCTGTTCGTGTCGCCTTGTCCGAGTTCGCCGAAGAAGTTGTCACCCCAACATTTCAATCCATCGTTGTCGAGAATCGCGCATGAGTGAGTAGCTCCTGCTTTCACCATGACGACAGTGCGACCCAAACCGACGTTCACCACGGGCAGGTTTTCGCCCATCTCGTTTGGACCGTCGCCACGTGTTGCTGTGTCGCCGTATCCCAAGGCGCCATCCCCACTATGTCCCCAGCACTTGAGTGTGTTGTTGTCGAGCCGCGCACATGTGTGGTATTGACCACCACTGATGGAGACAGCGGTACGACCACTTCCCAGGTTGACGACGGGAAGGTTGTCTCCCATCTCCCCGCTGCCATCCCCACGGTTGTTGGTGTCACCGAGGCCGAGTTGACCAAGGTCATTACGTCCCCAGCATTTGACGTCTCCGCCATTGAGGATCGCACATGTGTGGTATTCGCCGGCTGAGATTGCCACTGCGGTTCGTCCGGTGCCGAGATTGACGGCGACGAGGTTGTCTCCCATCTGACCGGCGCCGAGACCCTTCTCGATCGCATCTCCGATTCCAAGCTCGCCATCGGAGTTGTAGCCCCAGCATTTAACGCTGCCGTTGTCCAACAGCACGCAAACGTGGGCCCATCCGGAGGTGATGCTGACAGCGGTACGCCCGGTGCCAAGGTTCACGAAGGGCAGATTTTCTCCCATCTCGGACGCACCATCGCCACGCGTCAGCAAGTCCTCATAGCCCAGTTGGCCATAATGACTTCGACCCCAACACTTGACTTTTCCGTTAACGAACATTGCGCAAGATGACCATTGTGTCAATGCCATGGATGCGACGGGGAAAGATGTCGTGAGGTTGACCGCAGTGAGGCTGTTGCCCATCTCGCCGGCGGTGTCACCGATGGCGTGATCGCCGATGATTCCACCCTCGGCCGTGCCGATGCCCAGTTCTCCGATCCCATTGCGTCCCCAGCACTTGAGGGATTGATCGTCGAGTAGGGCGCAGGTGAATTCGTATCCGGGAGCCACGCCGATTGCGGTACGTCCGGTTCCGAGGTTGACCGCGGCCAACCCGGCGATTTCGCCGGATCCGTCGCCTTGGCTGTTTGTGCTGCCGATTCCGAGTTGTCCAAAAACGTTCGCACCCCAGCACTTGAGTTGACCCCCGTTGATCGTCGCGCACGTGGTGGTGTCGGAAGCAATCACCGAGGTTGCTGCGACTCCGAGCGGTACGACACCAAGACTGTTGCCCATTTCGCTGGCACCGTCGCCTCTGGCGTTCGTGTCGCCGAGTCCGAGTTGTCCGTTGGTGTTGTCCCCCCAACACTTCACGGAATTGTCGTCGAGCAACGAACAGGTGTGATTTGATCCCGCCGAGATCGAAATTGCGGTGCGTCCGGTTCCGAGGTCGACGGTGGGGAGGTTGTCACCCATCTCGTTCGCAGCATCTCCGCGGTTGGCGGTGTCGCCAAGTCCGAGTTGGCCGGCAAAGTTCAGTCCCCAGCATTTGACCTTGTTGTTATCGAGGACAACGCAGGTATGCGCGGCTCCGGCCGAGATCGAGATGGCGGTGCGTCCGGTTCCGAGGTCGACGGTGGGGAGGTTGTCACCCATCTCGTTCGGTCCATCCCCACGAACTCGGTTATCGCCGTAACCCATTCGACCGTCGCTTGACTGGTAGCCCCAGCACTTCACGCTTCCGTTGTCGAGAATCGCACACGTGTGCCCCAATCCCGCGGCGATGGCGGTGGCGGTGCGTCCGGTTCCGAGGTCGACGGTGGGGAGGTTGTCACCCATCTCGTTCGGTCCATCACCACGGTTGGCGGTGTCGCCGAGACCGAGTTCACCGCCGTTTTGGGGAGATGACCCGCCGTTGTAGCCCCAGCATTTCACGCTGCTGTTGTCGAGAATCGCACATACGTGCACGCCGCCGACACTCACCGCGGTGGCGGTGCGTCCGGTGCCGAGGTTGACGGTGGGGAGGTTGTCACCCATCTCGTTCGGTCCATCACCACGGTCGGCGGTGTCGCCGACACCAAGTTGGCCGTGAAGATTCGCTCCCCAACACTTCACTCGACCATCGGTCGTGATGGCACACGCGAATCGTCCGTTCTGGCTCGCCGAGATCACGTTGTTACGGGCCGCAGTCACTCCGAAGCCCCCGGGGTTCGCTGCCACTGCCACGTGACTCGCGGAGCCGATGGACATCGAACCGATGAAGATGCTGACTACCACGAGGAGTCGAAACCGATTCATGGATCTCTCTTTGCTCTGGATGGACGTCTTGATCACCGCAGAATAACGGTTCCCGTGAGGGCGTAAACCGTCCCGAAATCAGGAGCGATCGAGATTCACCGTAGGTTCACCGGCGT
>RHCK01000029.1 GCA_010030605.1 Acidimicrobiia bacterium | reverse complement strand
GTCACCCCCGAGCAAGCAAAGATCGCCGAAGACGCCGGAGCCTGCGCGGTGATGGCTCTCGAGCGCGTGCCGGCCGACATCCGTCGCGACGGTGGGGTGGCGCGTATGAGCGACCCGGAGATGATCGAGGGCATCAAGGCCGCGGTGTCGATTCCCGTCATGGCCAAGGCTCGAATCGGACATTTCGTCGAAGCGCAGATTCTGCAATCGCTGGGCGTCGACTTCGTGGACGAGAGCGAGGTTCTCACCCCGGCCGATGAGGCCCATCACATCGACAAGTTCAAGTTCGTGGTGCCGTTCGTGTGTGGTGCGACGAACCTCGGAGAGGCTTTGCGACGCATCAGCGAGGGTGCGGCCATGATTCGCTCGAAGGGCGAAGCCGGGACGGGCAACGTCGTCGAGGCGGTTCGACACCTTCGGTCGATTCTGGGCGACATCAAGAAGATCGGCACCGCCGATTCGGCCGAGCTGTTCGATTGGGCCAAGAAGCTCCAGGCGCCACTTCCTTTGGTTCAGGAAATCGCAACCACGGGCAAACTTCCGGTTCCACTTTTCTGTGCCGGAGGGTTGGCGACCCCGGCCGATGCCGCTCTGGCGATGCAACTCGGCGCCGAAGCGGTGTTCGTCGGATCAGGAATCTTCAAGAGCGACAATCCGGCGCCGCGAGCCAAAGCGATCGTCGAAGCAACCACGCATTTCGACAACCCCGACATTTTGGCCAAGGTCTCCCGAGGACTCGGTGCGCCGATGACCGGGATCGGTATGGACGAGATCAACCAGCGTTACGCCGAACGCGGCTGGTGATTCCATTGACGACGCCGTCGAGGCCCCCAGGTGAACATGCGCATCGGAGTCCTCGCGCTTCAGGGAGCATTCGCCGCCCATCGTGATCTCTTGTCCACCATCGAGGTGGAAAGTCGAGAGGTCCGTCTCCCGGGCGATCTGGACGAGATCGACGGCTTGATCTTGCCCGGTGGTGAAAGCACCACCATGTCGAACCTCTTGCGATCGACGTCACTGCTGGATCCGCTGTCCTTGTTCCTGTCCGACGGTCGACCGGTGATGGGAACGTGTGCGGGCATGATTCTTCTGTCGCATCGCATTCTCGACGGGCGATCCGACCAGATCGCCCTCGATGCCCTCGACGTGACCGTGCGTCGCAATGGTTACGGACGTCAGGTCGACTCGTTCGAGACGGACATCACAATCGACGACTGGGACGAGACATTCCATGCGGTCTTCATTCGCGCACCCATCATCGAATCCGCCGGTTCAGACGTGCGAGTTCTGGCCGAACACGACGGGCGGCCCGTGTTGGTTCGCCAGGACTCGGTTCTGGCCGCCTCCTTCCACCCCGAACTCACCGCCGACGGACGCATTCACTCGTACTTCGCCGGTATGGTTCGCGACGCCAAGATCACACCACGGAACAGCAAGAGGTAGAGCATGTCCGGACATTCCAAATGGGCAACCATCAAGCACAAGAAAGGTGCGGCCGACAAGGCCCGTGGCAAGCTGTTCGCCAAAATCGCGCGACAACTGGAAGTGGCGGCCCGCGAAGGGGGCGGCGATCTCGCGTCGAACGCGTCCTTGCGCACCGTCGTGCAAAAGGCCAAAGCCGCCCAGATGACGAACGACGCAATCGATCGTGCCATCAAGCGTGGGAGCGGTGAGGCACAGGGCGACAGTTACGAGTCGATCACCTACGAGGGCTATGCCCCGGGCGGAGTGGCGATGATGGTCGACACCCTGACCGACAACCGGAACCGCACGGGAGCCGACATCCGCAACATCTTCAGCAAGCTCGGTGGCGCCATGGCCGAGCCGGGTGCGGTTGGTTGGCAGTTCAGCCGTCGGGGAGTGATCTACGTCGACGGATCGGCGTCGGAAGATGACGTGATGATGGCGGCCCTCGATGCCGGCGCCGACGACATCAGCCGTGATGGTTCGGCCTGGAAGATCCTGACCGAACCGTCCGTGGTGTACGACGTGAAGTCGGCCCTCGAATCCGCGGGACTGTCCGTGTCGTCGGCCGAGTCCACGATGGTGTCGTCGACGACGATCGATGTCACCGACGCCGAGACCGCTCGAAAGATTCTCAAGGTCATGGAAGCGCTCGAGGACAACGACGACGTTCAGGATGTGTACGCCAACTTCGACATCAGCGACGAGATCATGGAAGCCGTCGGCTGACGTCGATACGAAGCCGTCGGCTGACGTCGATACGAAGCCGTCGGCTGACGTCAATACGAAGCCGTCGGCTGACGTCAATACGAAGCCGTCGGCTGACGTCGATCGCCGTCGACGTTTGGTGGGTTAGGGTTTGGCCATGAGCATCAAGGTTGGAGACATCGCCCCCGCGTTCACACTTCCCGGAACGGGAGGTCGCTCGTATTCGTTGTCGGATTTCGCCGGCAAACCGCTGGTTATCGCCTTCTATCCGGGAGACGACACGCCGGTGTGCACGAAGCAGTTGAACGCCTACAACAACGACTTCGAGGAGTTCGAGAACCTCGACGCCGCGGTGGTCGGCATTTCGGCCCAAGACATCGCCAGCCACGAGGCGTTCGCCGCCAAGCACGGATTCCGGTTTCCCTTGCTGTCCGACGTCGACAAGACGGTGGCGGCCGCATACGGAACGCTCGGTCCGCTCGGCTTTCCCCGTCGTAGCGTGTTCGTCGTCGGTTCCGACGGGCGACTCACCTACGTCCACCGTGCGTTGGCCGGCGTCACGTATCGCTCCGTGCAGGAGATCACGGCGGCGATTTCGACCTCGTGACTCTCGATTGATTCAGGACTGATCGATCTGCGTTCCAATGCACGGACCAGCGCACACATCCAACAAGGTTCCGTTCAACAGGAATTCCAACGCCTGAACGAGCACCAGTGGCTCGTCGCTACCCGCGCCGTGTGGGTCTCGTCCGTAAGTGCCCTCCACGGGCGGGAACGGCCCGACCGGTGGCGCCGGAGTTCCGTAGTCCCAAATCACCAGCTTCGAGGTCTCGTCGGAGTAATCACCGATCGGTTCGAGACCCCACATCGGAGTGGTGCTGAGACTGCGTCCATCAGCCAACGCCGGAGTGTGCACGTGGGCGCCGATCGTACGAGCCAACAATTCGGTGGCCAGGTTCGCCACTTGGTGGTCACCAAAGGCTTCGATCAGAAGAACAGTTTTCGGCGCGATGCCCGGGTACGTGTCGTTCGTCAGGTGTTGCGCGTATCCCGCATTCTCTCCTCGGTCCCACAAAAGTTGAGCGAGCATCAGCCCCATCAAACGATCGTCGACGTTCGTGTACGCCGCTTCGTAAATCACTTGGAACTCCGGCCAGTCGACCGAGCGCGGGAGCATCAACGAGTAGTTCATACCCGGAACGCCCAGCACGGCACGTTTCCATTCCGTCGAGATCGCCGACGCCGCCCCGCCGAGAATTCCACCTTGACTGTTCCCCACGAACACGGTGGAGTTCGGGGCCAAGATCGGTGAACCATCGGAATTCTGGAAAGCCGGATCGGACGCGAAACCCGATGGTTCGTTCGTCAGTCGCCCGAGCAAAGAAAAGGCGATATGTCCTTGCAACATCCGATCGGCTTGTTCGTTGAACCGCCCCATGTCGGCCAGAATTCCGGCCAGGTTCGGCACGTCCTCCGTGGACATCCCGAGCCAATCCACCGCACAGCCAACAAGACGACCTTGAGCGGCGAACGCGGCGAAGAAGTCGACCTGACCGCGATTTCCCATCAATCCATGTCCGTAGAGGAGGGCCGGAACCGGTTCCTCGACCGAATTGGGCACGACGCATCGAAACGCCGCGGAATAGCTCGGGTGTTCGGGGTTGACGGTTGGCATTCCGGACGCATCGAGCAACAACCGACCGCCGGGTGATCCGTCGTTGTCGAGAAAGTTCGGAATCTCCAACGTGCCATCGACAGTGCGAACATCGCCGTCGGTCACCGTCTGGACCTCGAATGCGGGCACGCCGTCGCCCATGTTCGAATACGCGAACTCCCGCATCGCCAACAATCGGCCGGACAATGATTCCGCACTGGCGATGGTGAACGTCCAGGTCGGACGATCGAGGACGATGGACTGTCCGTCGGAGCCGATCAGTCCATCGACCATCACTTCATAGGTGTGGGCTTCCGTCAATGCCACCGCGGGTCGCAGGGTGACCAAACCGGATTGACCGTCCAACTCTCCCCAAAATGGAACCCGTGCGCCGTTCGCCAGATCCGTGATCGTGGTCGTCATGGCATCGGACAGAGATCGTTCGATGGCCGTCGAGTCGGGAATGCCACTCGCCTCCAGGTCCACTCCGTCGGCGGCGAACACGATCGCCGACGATGGTGAAAATCCGTCCGCTCGGTTCTGATCGGTGACATCCATGGGCACGCCGTCGATGTTCACCGGAACGGCGTCGACCGGAATCGCCAAACGACGTCCGGTCACGGTGTCGGATGCGGGAACCGTGAGTCGATCGTCGGGCCACGGGAGCAAGCAAGCGCGCACCCCGGGTTCGGCACACGACGGAGGTTCCACCGACACGGCGTCGGTTCCGGGGACCGACTCGGCCGGATTGACGTCCGACGAGTTCGGCGTGGTCGACGACTCCGATGAGTCGGAACAGGCCACCGCCGCCAACAGGGCGAAGCAGATAGCCACCTGACGTGCGCAGTGTCGCGAGATCGATCTCATTTCGAAAGCCTGTCACAGGGTCCACGTCCCCCCGAGCACGGTCTCGTTCGGTATGATCGTACGCATGTTCGTAGCGGGCAGTCACCGGGTGTTGGGGATCGACCCCGGCCTGACTCGCTGCGGGTACGCCGTTCTCGACGCCAACGGTTCGGACGTGTCGGCGGTGTCGCTCGGAGTTCTGCGCACCCCGGCCACCGACTCGCTTCCGGCCCGCCTCGCTCGACTGCACCAGGATTTCGTCGATTTGCTCGCCGAGTTCGCTCCGCAGAGCGTCGCGGTCGAACAAGTCTTTTTCCAAGTGAACGTGCGCACGGCCATGAGCGTCGGTCAGGCCAGCGGATTGGCCTTGGCATTGGCGCACGCCGCCGGGTGCGAGGTCGTGCAGTACACCCCCAATCAGGTCAAAGAGGCCGTCACCGGCTGGGGAGGAGCGGGCAAGGAACAGGTGCAACGGATGGTGCAAAATCGGCTGGGATTGAGCGCCCCTCCCAAACCCGCCGACGCCGCCGACGCCGCCGCTTTGGCATTGTGCCATTTGGCCATCAGCCCCGTTCATCGTCGCCTCATCGCCGCGGGAGCGCCCGATATTCACGGACGTGCCCGCAGTCGCCGGAAGGCCGGCTGATGATCGGGTCCTTGCGAGGAACCGTCCTCGAACGATCCACCGATGGTTCGGCGCTGATCGAGACGAGCGGTGTCGGTTACGTCGTGCACGTCACCCCACGCACGTTGGCCGAACTCGAACCGACCTCACCGGCCTTCTTGTACGTCCACCACCACATTCGTGAGGACGCCCAGACTCTCTACGGATTTCTGTCGCGCGACGAGAAGTCCACCTTCCAAACATTGATCGCCACCCACGGTGTCGGGCCGGCGTTGGCCATGGCGATTCTTGCCACTCATTCACCCGCCACGCTCGTCGACATCGTTGCGTCCTCCGATCATGCCGCCCTCACCCTGGTCCCCGGGGTCGGCAAAAAGACCGCCGAAAGGCTCTTGATCGAATTGAAAAGTCGTCTGTCTCTTCCACTCATCGACGTGGCCACGTCCACCTCGAACGGCTCGAGCGTGATGTCCGACGTTCGCGAGGCCCTGATCGGGCTCGGTTACAGCGAATCGGAAATTCGTGATGCCCTGCGCTCGGTCTCTGGCGATCTCGACGCGGCATCGATGTTGCGTGAGTCCTTGCGAGTGTTGGGAGTTCGACGTGCGTGAGGAGTTTCTCGACCCCAAGATCTCCGATCCGATCGAGGAATCGGACGAGGCCGGTTTGCGTCCCAAGCATCTCGATGAATTCGTCGGTCAACGCGAGCTGAAAGAGAAACTCGGGATCGTGCTCGAAGCCGCGCGTCGTCGCGGTGAAGCCGTCGACCATCTGCTGTTCGCCGGCCCTCCCGGTCTCGGCAAGACCACGCTGTCGGGCATCATCGCCGCCGAAATGGGTGTTCGTCTGCACATCACGTCCGGGCCCGCTCTCGAGCGAGCCGGCGATCTGGCGGCGATCCTCACCAAGCTCGAGCCGAGTGACGTGCTCTTCATCGACGAAATCCACCGTCTCGGTCGAGCGGTCGAGGAAATCCTCTATCCGGCCATGGAGGATTTTCAACTCGACATCGTCGTCGGTAAGGGACCGGCCGCTTCGAGCATTCGTCTCGCCCTCCCACGGTTCACTTTGGTGGGTGCCACCACGCGCACCGGAATGATCACCGGTCCTTTGCGCGACCGCTTCGGCTTGGTCGCGCGTCTCGACTACTACGACGACGACGAACTCACCTCCATCGTTCGCCGAGCGGCCACGATCCTGAACGTGACGATCGACGACGACGGATGCCACGAGATCGCGCGTCGAAGTCGGGGAACACCTCGAATCGCCAACCGGCTACTTCGTCGTGTTCGTGATTTCGCCGAGGTCCGCGAAAGTGGTCGCATCACGGGATCCGTAGCCGACGAAGGACTCGCCGTTTTCGGCGTCGACCAACGAGGGCTCGACAAAGTCGACCGGGCACTGTTGCGCGCGCTGTGCGTGCAATTCAATGGTGGTCCAGTGGGACTCACCACCTTGGCGATCGGCGTGGGTGAACAACCCGAAACTGTCGAGGACGTCTACGAACCGTTCCTCATCCAACTTGGTCTGATCGCCCGCACGCCGCGCGGTCGCGTGGCAATGCCCGCCGCATGGAATCACCTCGGACTCGAGGTTCCGTCGAATCAGCCCGACCTGTTCTCCTGAATCGTGCACATCTCCGATTTCGATTACGAATTGCCGGCCGAGCGCATCGCCCAAGAGCCGGTGGAGCCGAGGGATTCCGCACGATTGCTGGTCGATCTCGGCGACCGACTGTTGCACCGACACGTGCGCGACATTCCCGAATATCTGCACGACGGCGACCTGCTCGTCGTCAACGACACACGGGTCATCCCGGCACGATTGCCGTTGCGTCGGGGGAGCGGTGGTGCCGTCGAGGTGCTTCTTCTCGAGGCGGTCGGCGGCGACACCTGGACCGCATTGGTTCGGCCGGCGGCCAAGTTGCGTGATGGAGAGGTGCTCCTCGATGTCGACGGCGATCCGGTGGCCATCTTCGTTGGCCGTCGAGCCGACGGCGACACGTTCGACGTGCGGCTACTCGACGATGGACAGCCCCTACGACTTCTCGATCGAATTGGCCGCTTGCCGTTGCCCCCGTACATCACTTCCGACTCCGGAGCCAACGAGCGATACCAAACCGTTTATTCGCGTCGCCCGGCTTCGGCCGCGGCTCCGACCGCCGGATTGCATTTCACGCCGGAACTTCTCGACACCATTCGCCATCGAGGAGTGCGGGTGGCAACCGTCGAATTGGTCGTCGGACTCGACACTTTTCGCCCCATCGGCACGGATAACCCACTCGATCACCGCATTCACACCGAGCTGTATTCGGTGCCCGATGAGACCCTCGAGGCCACGAAGCACGCGCGACGGGTGATCGCCGTCGGCACCACCGCCGTGCGCGCTCTCGAGAGCTGCTACACCACCGGCCGCCAGAGCGGTCGCACCGACCTGTTCATTCATCGCGGATACGAATGGAAGCTCGTCGATCTGATGATGACGAACTTCCACATGCCACGCACGACACTGCTCATGATGATCGATGCGTTCATCGGACCGGCTTGGCGAACCATCTACCAAGAAGCCATCGAGCAGCGATACCGTTTCCTCTCCTTCGGCGATGCAATGTTGCTCGACCGCCACGTTCACGATCACTGACATGCACCCCGTCACCCTCGATATCACCGCCACCGATGGCGCAGCGCGAACCGGAGTCGCGACCACGGCCAATGGTTC
Organism: Acidimicrobiia bacterium; assembly: GCA_010030605.1. Classification (GTDB taxonomy): domain Bacteria; phylum Actinomycetota; class Acidimicrobiia; order Acidimicrobiales; family Ilumatobacteraceae; genus Casp-actino8. The sequence continues at coordinate 2,026 of RHCK01000029.1, read as the reverse complement.
CTATGAATTCCCCTGTTTCATGCCCGTTGGCACACGGGGGGCGATCAAGTACCTGAGCGCGGCGGACTACGAACGATTGGGCGCCCGCATCGTTCTCGGGAACACCTACCACCTCATGTTGCGACCGGGCGCCGAGACCGTCGCGCGGTTCGGTGGCTTGGGAAAGTTCGCGGGTTGGGGAGGTTTGACCCTCACCGATTCGGGTGGCTTTCAAGTGTTCTCACTCGAACCGAAGGTCGATGACGACGGTGTCACCTTCGCGTCCACGTACGACGGAAGCAAGCATCGGTTCACCCCCGAGTCGGCGGTGGCCACGCAACAGTTGCTCGGAGCCGACATTCAGATGGTGCTCGATGTCTGCCCACCACTTCCGTCACCCGAGGCGGTCATCCGACTGGCTCTCGAACGGACGTCGGCGTGGGCGGCGCGTGCCAAGGTTGCGCACACACGGACGGATCAAGCTCTCTTCGGAATCGTTCAAGGGGGAATCTCCACGAGCATGCGCGCCGAGAGTGCCCGGCGCACCGCCGAGCTCGAATTCGACGGCTACGGAATCGGCGGATTGTCGGTCGGTGAGACCCGAGCCGAAATGTTGCCGGCGTTGGCCGCGGCGATCGAACACCTTCCGCACGACCGTCCGCGTTACCTGATGGGTGTCGGCGACCCCGCGTCATTGGTGGAGGCCGTGGCTCTCGGAGTCGATCAGTTCGACTGCGTGATGCAAACCCGGCTCGGACGTCACGGAACGGCGCTCACCGGAGAAGGCAAGGTGCACATCAAGAACGCGCGCAACGCGCTCGACGATTCACCGCTCGATTCCGAGTGTCCGTGTGAGGTCTGTGCACGACATTCACGCGGCTATCTCCGACACCTGTTACAGGTCAACGAGCCCACGGGATCACGACTCATGAGCCTGCACAACGTCGCTTGGACTCTGAATCTCATGGGGGCCATGCGCGACGCCATCGCCGCCGGAACCTTCGACTCCCTCCGACGTCGAATTCTGGATGTATGGGGTCAGGGCGGCTGATCCCATCAGAAATCGTCGTTTCCGGCGATTCATGGACACCGTGAATTCGGGCATCCAGCACTAGGATTCCACGGGCTATCCGGCACCCGGCCGACCGGCCCCGAGCAAGGACCACAATGTTGATTTCCGCCGCCATCGTCGCCAACTCCCAGCAGAACAGCGGAGGAAGCGCCCTTTTCACCTTCGGCTTCATGGGCCTCATTGGTCTGGCCATGTACTTCCTCATGATTCGTCCCCAGCGCAAGCGCATGCGGGCCCAACAAGAGTTGCAAGCCGCCATCGGCGTGGACGACGAAGTCATCACGAATTCGGGTCTGTACGGATTCGTGACCGCGATCGACGGCGACGTGGTGTGGCTCGAAGTCGCCGACAACGTCGAAATTCGCATCTCACGCAACGCCCTTCTTCGCCGAATCAACCCGACCGAAGAAACCGCGGGCGGCGAGCCGACCTCCGACTCCGACGCTGCGGCTTCGGAGTAAGGACACCATGTCACGTCGTCGTCTCTCCATGACCCTGCTCGGGTTGTTGGTCGTCGTGTTCGGATCGCTCGCCGGCAACCTCATCGCTGGCAACGAGCCATCCCTCGGCCTCGACCTGCAGGGTGGGGTGTCCGTCACCCAGGAACCCGTCGGTGAGTTCAACACCGAGAGCCTCGACCTCGCCGTGGAGCGAATCCGCGAACGCGTGGACTCGCTCGGAGTGGCCGAGCCGGAAATCATTCGCCAAGGCAACGCCATCGTGGTGAACCTGCCCGGTGTCGAGAACCAGGACGAAGCGATTCGCCTCGTTCAGGTGACGGGTGCGGTTCTGTTGCGTCCGGTGTTGGCTTCGCAAGCAATCGACACGTCGGCGACCACCGTCGCCCCCGACGCCTCCACCACGGTCGCCACCGACGCCTCAATGTAGTCGGGCACGGGCTCCTTGGAGTACAGGATCTCCACCGGGTGCATCCGGCCCTGAACGGGCACCACCACGGCGGTGTTGAGCTTGGGG
>RHCK01000280.1 GCA_010030605.1 Acidimicrobiia bacterium | reverse complement strand
ACGATGTGGAACAACCAGATCGCCGCGTACCGTCGACTCAGCGCACCGATGCAGCGTCTCGTCGATGACCTTCAGGTCGTGATGGGGACGCCGCCGCAGACAGCGACGTTCGTGCATCCATTCGTGCGACGACATCACGCGTCGGGGGAAAAGTCGATCTTCGCCAATCGCGGGTGGACCAGAAGCATCGTCGGTATGAGCGAAGTCGAGAGTCGACATGTTCTCGAGGCCGTGTTCGCCGTCTCCGAGCGTCCCGAGAACGTCGTGCGTTGGAAGTGGACCAGTGGTGACGGCGCGTTGTGGGACAACCGCTACACGATGCACTACGCGGTGGCCGATTACGGCACGCAACACCGCCGAGTGCGACGCGCCACGATCTACGAGTGATTCGGCTCGGAAGAACTCGACCGCAATCTTTCGCGCAACTCGAACTTCAACACCTTGCCACTGGCGTTCAGCGGCAGTGAGTCGACGATGGTGATTCCGCGCGGAACCTTGTAGTTGGCCATTCGCGGCCGACACCATTCGATGATTCGATCCGGGTCGATCGCCACTCCGAATCGGGGGACGATGAACGCGTGTCCGACCTCGCCCATGCGTTCATCGGGTCGACCAACGACGGCAACTTGCGCCACGTCGGGGTGTGCGAGAAGCGCGTTCTCGATCTCGGCGGGGTAGGCGTTGAACCCGCCCACGATGAACATGTCCTTCAAACGATCGGTGATCGAGACGTAGCCACGTTCGTTCATCACGCCGATGTCACCGGTGTGCAACCAACCATCGGTGTCGATCGTGCTCGCGGTGGCTTCGGGATCGGCGAAATAGCCGGGCATCACGTTGTAGCCACGGCACACGATCTCGCCGGCCGTTCCACGGGCAACTTCGTCGTTGTTTTCGTCGACGATGCGCACCTCCACTCCGTCGATGGCGCGCCCACTGGTGAAAGAAATGGTCTCGGGGTCGTCGTCGCGTCGGCACATGGTGATCGTTCCGGTGGACTCGGTGAGCCCGTAGGCGGTGAGGATCACGTCGAACGAAAGTTCCTCGCGCATTCGTCGGATCATCTCGACCGGAACCGCGGCCGCACCGGTGACGGCCAAACGCAATGTGGAAAGGTCGAATGAATCGCGATCGGGGTGATCGAGGATGCTGAGGTACAACGTGGGTGGTCCCGGAAGAGCGGTGACGCGTTCGTCGCTGACCAAGCGCAACACCGATGGCACGTCGAACATCGGGACCGGCAACATCGTGGCGCCGCGAAGCAGGCAGGCGAGAAAGCCGGCCTTGTAGCCGAACGTGTGGAAGAACGGGTTGACGATGAGATAGCGATCGGTGGGGCCCAGTCCCACCACGCTCGACCATTCGGAGAAGACCCGTAAGGTTTGATCGTGACGTGACATCACGCCCTTGGGGCGACCCGTGGTGCCGGATGTGAAGATGATGTCGCTGAGATGATCCGGTTGCACCGCGGTCTCGCGCTCATGAAGAACGGAATTTGGAACGTCGACGCCGGCGTTCAGGAATTTCGTCCATGTCGGGCCGGCGATGTCGACGACGTGGCGCAGCGTTGGGGTGAGGTGTTCGCCCACATCCGAGATGTAATCGATGCCGAGGAAACCGTTGCTCACGAACAGGAATTCGGCCCCACTGCGTTCGATGACATAGGCCGCTTCGTTGCCCTTGAAACGAGTGTTGATGGGCACGAGCACCCCACCGACGCATTGAGCACCGAGGGCCACGAACATCCACTCGGCCGAATTCGGAGCCCACACGGCCACGCGGTCGTGCGGCTTCAGGCCCAGGGCGATGAAGGACTTGGCGACGCGATGCACCTCGTCGACGAAGTCGTTCCATGACCAACGACGATCGTCCACGACCAACGCTTCACGATCGCCGAATTCGGCGGCCGCCCGCACGACCTGCGGGATGGTGAGCACGATTACTTCAGGTGGGTGATGCCGAGCATCTTGATGGCGTTGCCGCGCATCACCTTGTACACCTGTTCATCGGTGAGACCGAGGGTCTGCTCGTGCGCGATCTTGGCGGTGTGCGGCCAGGTGGAGTCCGAGTGCGGGTAGTCGCATTCGTAGGTGACGTTGTCCTCGCCGATCTCGATGAGTGAACGCAGTCCGTGCGGGTCGTCGAAGAAGCATCCGTACACGTGCTTCTTGAACAACTGGCTCGGCGGTTCGAGAACCTTGTCGGCCACACCGCCCCAACCTCGGTTGTCTTCCCACACGCGGTCGGCGCGCTCGAGGATGTACGGGATCCAGCCGATCTGTCCTTCGCTGTAGGCAATCTTGAGATCGGGGAACTTCGTGAAGTGACCGCTCATCAACCAGTCGACCATGCTGAAGCAGCAGTTGGCGAAGGTGAGAGTGGAACCAACGTCGCCCGACGCGCCGGCCGCCGTTGGTTCCACTCTCACCTTCGCCAAC
>RHCK01000279.1 GCA_010030605.1 Acidimicrobiia bacterium | reverse complement strand
ATGTCGGAGGAGATGCCGGTTCCGCGGGTGCGGAACATGGAGTCCATCTCATCGAAGAAGACGATCACCGGCCAACCTTCTTCGGACTTCTCTCGAGCGCGTTGGAAGACCAAACGAATCTGCCGCTCCGTCTCGCCGACGTACTTGTTCAACAACTCGGGACCCTTGATGTTGATGAAATAACTGCGACCCTTTTCGTCGCCCGTCTTGCTGGCCACCTTCTTGGCCAAACTGTTGGCCACTGCCTTGGCGATGAGGGTTTTTCCGCAACCGGGAGGTCCGTAGAGAAGGATTCCCTTGGGCGCCGGCAACGCGTGTTCGGCGAACAGATCCTGATACAGGAAGGGCAGCTCCACCGCGTCGGCGATCTGCTCGATCTGGCTGTCGAGACCGCCGATGTCGGAATAGCTGATGTCGGGAACCTCTTCGAGCAACAGGTCCTCGATCTCCGGACGCGGGAGCTTTTCCAGAAGGAGGTGCGAACGGGGATCGAGACGGACGGTGTCGCCCGATCGGAGATGCACGCCGCGCAGGGAATCGGCCAACTCGCACACGATCTCCTCGTCGGTGCGACCCACGACGATCGCTCTCACACCGTCGTCGAGGACCTCCTTGATGGACACCACGTCTCCGGCTCCTTCCGGGGAGCGGGCCGTGACCACGTTGAAGCTCTCGTTCAACACCACCTCGGCGCCCCGAGCCAGAGTGTCGACGTCGATGTCGGGATGGAGGTTCACGCGCATCTTGCGACCGCTCGTCAGGACGTCGACCGTTCCATCGTCGTTCTTGCCGACCACCACTCCGTAGGCCGAGGGCGGCTGGGACAACTTGTCCACCTCGTCCCGCAACGATGCGATGTTCTCGCGCGCTCCGCGCAGAGCATGGCTCAACTTTTCGTTCTTCTCGGTCTCCTGAGCCAGGAGACCCTTGGTCTCGAGAAGCCTCTCTTCGAGTTGGCGCATCCGCCGGGGCGCATCATTCAGTCGCCGCCGCAGGGCGGCCACCTCGGCCTCCAGTACGGCGAGGGCACTACGGAGCGACTCGACCTCGTCTGGTACGGACTGCGAACCGTCGGCGCTCATCGCCACCTCCCGAGGTCAAAAACTACACCCGAACCCCGATCCCGATCGTGGCGAGCATGGTGACAACGGACCAATGGTCGTGAATCTTCGTCTGCCGAATCCGCTCCGGTGGTCGCCAACCTGTAAAGTGATCGTGCCCCGCCGTTCTGCGTGGGGTCGGAACACGTGGAAGCCTCGCGGTCGACACGGACACCGCCGTCATTTCACGAGGAGCAAGCGAGCACACATGAAGGTCTGGATCGACCAGGATCTCTGCACCGGCGACGGACTCTGCGAAGAGATCGCCCCCGACGTCTTTACTCTGCTGGATGACGGTCTGGCCTACGTGAAAGAGGGCAGCAAGGTGTATGCGACTGCCAAGGGCAACCCGCAGGGTGCCGATGGTCTCGCGAACATCCCCGACGGTCAGCTCGACGGCGTCATCGAATCCGCCGAAGAGTGCCCCGGCGAGTGCATCTTCATCGAACCCTGATGCGCCGCGACGTCGCTCGTCGACGTCAGTCTTGACTTCCCAAGAGACGGCCCACGGTCAAGAAGCCCGTGTGGGCCACCATTCGATGATCGGGTCGAACGGCCATGCCTTCGATGTACCACCCGCGATGCAACACCTCGAGGGTTCGGGTGCCCGTCCATGACGGATTCGCCATTGCTTCGCGAGTTTGCGCGGCCTGAGTGATCGACGGGGTGTACGCGACCAGGATTCCTCCCGGCCGCATCACACGTTGAGCATGCGGCACCACCTGCCACGGCTCGGGCAGATCCAGAACCACCCGATCGATGTCCGCCGCGTCGATTCCCTCGTAGCAATCCCGGACCTGAACGTCGTAGCGCGTCAGGGCCTCTTCACCGAGGAATGACCGCACATTCGTGATCGCTCGGTTCGCGAAATCCTCGCGCAACTCGTATCCGGTGATGTGCGCCCCGTAGCGCAGCATCGTCATCGACAAGGCGCCGGAACCAACACCGCTTTCCAGAACCCGAACGCCCGGACCGATGTCGGCCAGCATGCAGATGGGCGCCAAATCCTTCGGATAAATCACTTGTGCTCCGCGAGGCATCTCGACGACGAAGTCTTCGAGCGTCGGGCGCAACGCGATGTACCGCGCCCCCTTCGTGGACTGCACGCGACTGCCCTCTCGACGACCGGCGATCTCCGAATGGGACACGAAACCGGCGTGGCTGTGAAATTCGGCGCCCTCGGCCAACGTCACCAAATAGCGACGTTGTTTCCCATCGATCAGGAGCACCTTGTCGCCGTAGGCGAATTCTTTGTTCATCGGGGACCGACCTCCTGCGTCGCGCGCCGCTCGGCTCGACTCTTTTTTCGGATCACATCCACCGACACCGGTTCGTGTGCCGCGGAACGTTCCACCAGTCG
>RHCK01000278.1 GCA_010030605.1 Acidimicrobiia bacterium | reverse complement strand
CGACACCGTGATTGACGCGTTCGAGCGTCTCTGGAGCCATTCCACTCCCGTCGTCGTCAAATGTCAGCGTTGCCGTGGCGGGATCTTCAGTGATCGTCGCGACGACACGAGCGGTCGAGGGGGTGTGTCGTTGGACATTCGCAACGATGTTGGCGACGAGTCTTTCGAGTTGCTCGTGGTAGCCAACTACCAGGACTGAATCTGGCCCCTCCAAGGTGACGTGACGACCCGGCTCCTGAAGCTGCAGGTCATCGATCCGAGTGCGCACGAGTTCTGCAAGGTCGACGGGTAGCGCCTGCTCACGGGGCGCCTCGTTCAGTTCGGCGAGAAGGAGGAGGTCGTTCAGTAAGCGTGTCATGCGCTTCGTTTCACCATCGAGGCGACTGAGCGCCCGGTCGCGAACCTCATCGTCGATGTGCTCATTGCGCTGCAAGATCTCGACATAGCCGCGAATGACGGTGAGCGGGGTACGCAATTCGTGCGCGGTGTCTCCGAGGAACTCTCTCATTCGGCGCTCAGACTCGACACGTGACTCCATCGCTGCACTCAGTTCACCGATCATCAAGTCGAGCGATTCATCGAGCTCGAGAATCTCGAGCGGTGCGGTTCGGCGCACGCGATCGCGGACGAACGTGCCGGTGGCAATCTTGCGGGCCGAGTCGATCAGCTCGCCGAGCGGTCTGAATTGTCGGGCGATCAGCCAAGCGACGATTGCTGCAAGGAAGAGAGCAATCGCAACCGACGCTCCGAGGGCGAGTTCGAGTGTGCTGCGGTAGCGCGATTCGATCTCCTCGACCGACGATGCGATTGCGAGCCAACTGCCATCTCCGAGGTCGACCGTCGCGACACGGACGACACCGCCATCGGTCGACCTTGAGCTCGGAGATTTCTGGGCATCGATGATTTCCGTAGCCGCAAGTTCCGGCATGAGTGACGTTCCATTTGACGAGAACTGCGTCACGAGGGGGATGGGTGCACTGTCTTCGAAGACCAGTGATGCCGCGACGGGAAACGGACTTCGCTGGGCGATCTCGACGATGCCAAACGGATCGTTCGGTGACGTTGCTTCGAGGGCCGTGATGGACTCGATGAGCGCGTCATCGACGTTGGAGATCGAGTCATTCCTCGTGATCAGTGCTGTCGACCAGCCGATTGCTGTTCCGCCGATGACGAGGCCACTTGCGGTGATGAGCGCGATGCGCGTGCTGAGCCTCATCGTGGTTCTCGCAATGAGAACCCGACGCCACGAACGGTCTTGATGTAGTCGGGTCCATTCGGACCGAGCTTTCGACGCAAGTACGAGATGAAGGTTTCGACCACCGTCGTGCCGGAGTCGAAGTCGATTCCCCACACCGCATCCAGGATCTGCTCGCGAGACAGGACGCGTCCCTGATTCTCGATCAGGTATTCGAGCAGACGAAACTCCGTAGGGGAAAGCTCGATCGTTTCGTTGTCCATCGTCACGAGGTGTCGGTCTCGATCGACGGTGAGTCCCGCGCAACGAAGCACGTCCGCAGTGGGAGCACTCGAGCGGCGGAGTACCGCTGCGATGCGCATCAACAACTCTTCGAGCCCGAACGGCTTGGTGACGTAGTCATCGGCGCCAACGCGGAAGCCTTGCACCACGTCGTTCCGGTCGTGTCGGGCGGTGAGCAGAATCACCGGAGTGTGATCGTTCTGTGCCCTCATTCGGCGAAGGACGTCGAAACCGGTCATCTTTGGCATGTTCACGTCGAGGACGACGAGTGCGATTCGCTCACGCCGCAGCGTTTCGAGAGCGGATTCTCCGTTCGACGATCGCGTGGTCGCATATCCAGCGAGATGGAGGCCATCTTCGACGGTGTCGCAGATTGCCGGATCGTCATCAACGACGAGGATCGGACCAGTCATCACTCAGCAAACTACCCAACGATGCTCACTTCTCAGGGAAGTCCCGTGTGATTCACAGGATTCTCACAAGTTCCTTGGTTACGTTCATCTCACCCCAACAAAGGAGACTCTCATCATGAAGCGTTCCATCCGACCAGTCGCAGTGATCGTGGCCACCGCCACGCTCGGTCTGCTCAGCTGACGTGCGGTCTTTGACGAGTCTGCCTGGATAGCAGTCTTACGCGCATCAATCGCCGCCTTGACCGCATCGCGGTACGCATCGTCAATCGTGCGACGAGCATCGGCGTATGCCTTCACGGCGGCCTTGAATTCAGGTGTCGCACCCTTCTTCGCGGTCTTCACGAACTCCTTGAGCGCAGCGCGATACTCGCGGATTGCTGCAATCACGGCCTTCGTTGCCTCACCACGTGAACCAGCCTTCGGCGACACGACGGTGGTCGTGGTCGAGCCGGATGCGTCGTCGGCAAGAACTGGAGATGCGCTGAGCAGACCGAGCGTGGCGGTGGCCACGATCACTGCGACTGGTCGGATGGAACGCTTCATGATGAGAGTCTCCTTTGTTGGGGTGAGATGAACGTA
>RHCK01000277.1 GCA_010030605.1 Acidimicrobiia bacterium | reverse complement strand
CAACGCCAACGGGAACAACGACTCCGAGGCCGTGGTCGGCATCGGCGGACGGTTGAACCCGCCTCGCAATTCGATCGACGCCTCAGGGTGCTCGGTCGCCAATTCCGTCATCGCTCGATCCACGCGCTCGCGTTCGTCGGCATGTTCCACCCGCACATCGACGTACACCGTCGTCAAAGCCGGCACCACGTTGTCAGCTGTTCCCGCGTTCGCCACCGTTGGCGTCACCGTCGTCCCTCGCGCCGCATCGCCGAACGTCGCGATGCGCAACACCTGCGCCGCCGCTTCCACCAACGAGTTCACGCCCTTCTCGGGCTCCAACCCGGCATGCGACGCTCGGCCCAACACGCGCACTTCGAACGTGCCCGTCCCCTTGCGTCCGGTCTTCAAAGCCCCACCGTCGGCGCTGGGCTCGAGAACCAGCACGGCACCGCACGCCTTGGCCCGTTCGACGATCAGGTCGCGCGAATGCACCGACCCCACCTCCTCGTCGGACGTGATCAGAATCTCGACCCCCGAACGGTCGGCAAGCGCCGCAACGCCATGAATCGCCTGCACGATTCCGGCTTTCATGTCGAACACTCCGGGACCGGTCACTCGACCATCGGCAACGGTGAACGGGCGAGCCGCCAACGCACCTTTCGGAAAGACCGTGTCGTGATGCCCGACGATCAAGACTCGCGGCTCACCTCCACCGGTCCAATGAACGTGTGGACCCGCGGGACTGTCGACGATCCTCGGTTCACGACCCAACACGCGACCCATCACCTCGGCCAAGGCCCGAGCACTGGTGTTCAACGCCTCGAGATCCCGCGATGGTGACTCCACCTCCACCAATCGACGCAAATCCGCCAACATCGCGTCGAGCGAGGGCGCGGAGGCGGTCGTAACGGTCACGACACCATTGTGCCTCACCGATGCCCTCTACAGTCGGACGAGTATCCGGGGAGGACACATGAAACTCGCAAAATTCCGCGCGGCTGCCATTGCAACCACCATCGCCATCACTTTCGGAGCCGCGGCCTGCTCCGGTGGTGACTCGTCCGACGCGAGCGCTCCGCAAAGCACCGACGCACCCGACACCACTGTCGCGCTTCCCCTGGTCGACTTCGCCGTGTATCCGGGTGTCCACCAGATCACCGTCACCGGCGCCGAGCCCGGCACCGAGCTGACCGTCGAAGCGGCCGACGGAACCACCATTGCCGAAGGGGTCACCGACGAGCAGGGGTCGTTCCTGCAACGGCGCGTCGAGGCCGGCGACTACCGCGTCGTACTCGCCGACCGATCAGCGGCCAGCGACGTCATCACCGTCTACGACGCGTCGTACATTCCCGAACAGTCCTTCTATTCGGAGCAGGAAATCGGACCCGGTTTCGGTTACATCACCGTTCGCGACGGCACCACACTCTCGGCCACGGTGTCGTTGCCCGGCGAACCCGAGAATGGTCCATACCCGACCGTCGTCGAGTATTCGGGCTACGCCCCGAGCAATCCGGACGACACCACCTTCGCGCAATTGTTCAACACTCTCGGTTACGCGTACGTGGGTATCAACATGCGCGGCACCGGCTGCTCGGGTGGGTCATATCGCTTCTTCGAGGAAACCCAATTGACCGATGGCTACGACGTCATCGAGGCCATTGCCGCTCAGTCGTGGGTCGCCAACAACAAGGTGGGCATGGTCGGAATCAGTTATCCCGGCATCAGCCAATTGTTCGTGGCATCCACCCAACCGCCGAGCCTGGCCGCCATCACTCCGCTCTCGGTGATCGATGACAGCTATCGCAGCACCTTGTATCCCGGCGGCATCCTGAACACCGGCTTCGCCGTCGAGTGGACCAAGGCCCGCATGGAAGAGTCGAAGCCATTCGGACAGAACTGGGCCAAGAAGCGCGCCGACGAGGGCGACCAAACCTGTGCCGACAACCAGAAGGTGCGGCTGCAGAACCCGGACCTCGTCGCCGAGATCGACGACAACCCGTACTACTCCTCGCAAGTCGGTGACGAGATCAACCCGTCGCTGTTGGTGGGCAAGATCAACGTTCCCGTCTTCTTGGCCGGCGCATGGCAAGACGAGCAGACGGGTGGGCACTTCCCGGCGTTCCTCGACAAGTTCGAGAGTTCACCGCAGCTCTACATCACGCTGCTCAATGGACTGCACACCGAGTCGCTCGGCACCGCGGTGTTCCCGCGTTACGCCGAGTTCCTCAGCCTCTACGTCGCGAAGAAAACACCCGACCTCACCGCCGCGAGCGTCATCGCCCCCATCCTGTCGAACAGCATCACCGGAACGGCGGTTTCGCTTCCCCAGGCGAATCGGTTCGATGGAATGACCTACGAGGAGTCCTTGGCTGCCTTCGAGTCGGAGCCGAAAGTTCGCGTTCTCTTCGAGGAGGGCGCGGCCGATGGACAGACGCCGGGCGCACCTTTGGCGCGTTGGCAGGCCGAGTTCAGCGCTTGGCCCATTCCGGAGACCGAACTGGTTCGCAT
>RHCK01000276.1 GCA_010030605.1 Acidimicrobiia bacterium | reverse complement strand
CTCCATTCACCAGCACCCGCTTCACACCGAACGAGCCCGCCGTCAACCGCGACGAATCACCCGGCAGATCGGTCACCAACGCCGCATCCTCCGAGCCCACCGCCTGCGGATCGAACACCACAACGTCGGCGAACGCACCCTCGCACAACACTCCACGGTCGGTGAACCCGAACAGTCGCGCCGGCGCCGAGGTCATCATCTTCACCGCATGCTCGACCGGCACCAACTGGCGACCACGAATGCAATCCGACAACCAGCGCGTGGGATACGGCGCACCGCACATTCGATCAAGGTGCGCACCCGCGTCCGAGCCGCCGATGATCGCCCGCTCGTCCTGCCACAGTTCCGCGCGCATCCGCCACGATTCGGCGTCATCGTCTTGCGGCGTCGGCCACAGCACGGTTCGCAGTTCGTCGGCAATCACGATGTCGAGCAGAGTTCCGAAACTGCTGCGCCCCCGCTCATTCGCGATGTCGCGCACCACGCGCCCCTTCAACCCGCGGTTCGCTTCGCTGTAGGTGTCGCCGATCACGTAATCGCCCCAGTCGGCCAAGCGACGGAACACGCCCGCCGCCTGAGACAGGCTGTTCTCCAGCAGCAGCACTCGCGTGTCGGCATCCTGCAGTCGCGCGATTCGCTCGGCCACCGGCACTCCGAGAATCTTTTGCCAACCCGGCAACAACCACAGCCCGCAGAAATTCAGGAAGCTCATGTTCATGGGCACCTGAACGGGCATGGTGAGCGCCACCACACGCCCTCCCAGTTCCACGGCCCGGTCGTAGGCCGAGATCTGCCGCGGAACACGATCGGGTTCGCGCGAGTCGACCGTCAACACGTTCCAGTTCATCGGACGATTGGCGGCGGCACTCATGCGTCCCAACAGTTCGATCTCGTCGTCGGCGAAACGATCGAGACATCCCGGCACGATTCCTTCGAGCGTGGTGCCTTCGTGACGCCCCACTTCTTCGCACAACGCGATCAGTTCGTCGTGCGTGGCCCATCGGCTGGCCACCGGTTCGCCGTCACCATCGCTATGCGACGTGCTGTTGGTGAACGAGAAGCCCAACGCTCCGGACTCGATCGCTCGCGCCAGTTCGGCACGCATCGCCGCGATCTGCTCGGCCGACGCCTCGGCACCCACCGCCTCGGGACCCATCACGTATCGGCGAATCGCGCAGTGCCCCACCAAGAAACCGGCGTTCACCGCGATGTTGCCCTCGAGGCGTCCGAGGTATTCGGAGAACGACTCCCAGGACCAGTCCGTGCCGTTCTCGAGCGCGGCCAACGGCATGCCTTCGACCTTGGCCATCATCTTTCGCAAGTAGTCCGCGTCACCGGGCAACAGCGGAGCCAACGTGAATCCGCAGTTGCCACCGACCACCGTCGTGACACCATGAACGCTCGACGGGCTGGCCGTCGGGTCCCACAACAATTGCGCGTCGTAATGCGTGTGCGGATCGATGAATCCCGGCGTCACGTACATACCCGTCGCATCAATCACCTCCGCGGCGGACTCGTCCACCACGCCGACCGCCACCACGCGACCGTCCTTGATGCCGACATCGGCACGTTGCGCCGGCGCACCGGTTCCATCGATGACGGTTCCCCCACGGATGACGATGTCGAGCATTGATTCGCCCCTTGCGATGAAATCTGACGGACCGTCAGATTGTAGCCTTCGGGTCACTGTTCAGGACCACGAGGGGGAAAGATGAGCACAACCGACAAGCGCTATCGCCTGTTGATCGGCGGCGAGTGGGTCGATGGTGCCGAGGGAACCAGCCCGGTCATCAACCCCGCCACCGAAGAGATCGTCGGTCACGCCCCCGAAGCCAGCGTCGCCCAAGCCGAGGCCGCCGCACGCGCCGCGCAAGAGGCCTTCCCCAAGTGGTGGCGCACGCCCGCCGCCGAACGAGCGCGACTGTTGCAGGCCGTCGCCGACAAGTTGCGTGAACGACAGGGCGATCTCGTCCCGTTGATCATCAGCGAGACCGGTGCCACCGCAATGGTCGGTTCGCGCATGCAGGTGCCCGTGGCCATCGAGCGTTTCGAGCGTTACGCGAAGTCCGCGGCGCGCAGTCTGGACATTCCGCTTCCCCCGTCCCCGATGCAGGCCACTCCGTTGGCCGCCGGTGGTCTCATCGGTGGCGTCGTGCAGCGTCAGCCCGTGGGAGTGGTGGCGTGCATCTCGCCGTACAACTTCCCCGTCGTCAACATGGCCGGCAAGATCGCGCCGGCGTTGGCGGTCGGTTGCACCGTGGTGATGAAGCCCGCTCCTCAAGATCCGTTGGCCGTCATCGAACTCGCCGAGATCATGCACGAAGTGGGCTTCCCACCCGGCGTGATCAACATCATCACGTCATCCAAGCCCGAACCCGCGGCCGCCCTCACCACCAGTCGCAACGTCGACATGGTGTCGTTCACCGGATCCACCAGCGTTGGGGCGCGCATCATGGAAGCCGGCGCCGCGACCATGAAGCGTCAACTCTTGGAATTGGGCGGCAAGGGTGCCGGTTTGGT
>RHCK01000275.1 GCA_010030605.1 Acidimicrobiia bacterium | reverse complement strand
TTCGTGCTGCGGTTCAAGAACTCACCGACGACCTGTCGCACCTCACCACCGGCTCCGATCTCGGTCGCGTGCTCACCGAACTCGAACTCCTCGCACGAGCGGTGGAAGCGGCCACCATCTCCGTTCTCGCGCGTGCCGATCGCACCGAATCGTTCCGCGACGATCGACACGGGGCGACCACGCGAGAGACGTCGGCGGACGGGCGGTATACAGAGGCCGGAATCGCACTCTCAACTGGGGAAATGTCGTCCGCTACGAACATATGTACGATTGTGGCACACGGGTGTCGTGGGGTTCGCGTCGATCGACCGCTCGACTCACACTGTTTTTGCTCCCGCAGAAGCCCCACATCGATTTCGAACAATTGTCCCTTTCGGGGAACTATCGACCGATTCGGGGTTAGCGTCGTCGGGGATGCACAAGGCATCAGTTTGTTGATTGGAAAAAGAAAAAATGGCCACTGGCATCGTGAAGTTTTTCAACGCCGAAAAGGGTTTCGGTTTCATCTCGCGCGAGGGTGCGGACGACGTGTTCGTTCACTTCTCGAACATCGAGGGAACCGGCTACAAGACCCTCAACGAAGGCGACAAGGTCGAGTTCGAGGTTGCCCCGGGCAAGAAGGGCGAAGAGGCCCAGAAGGTTCGTCGCATCTGATTCTCGAACACACGAGTGCAACGAAGGCGTCGGGAAACCGGCGCCTTTTTTGTTGCCCGCGTCAGGTTCCGCAGAAGGTTTGGTAACCGTCCCAATCCGACGGCATCGGACGTGTGAACTGCTCGAGGCCCTCGCGTTCGTGGAACGGATCGAGGAGAACCTCCATCAACGAGTCGAGTGACAAGAGGTCGCCGCGTGTCGCGGCCGCCAGAGCCGTCTCGACGAGATGATTGCGCGGAATGTACGCCGGGTTGATCGCGTCCATGGCATCGGCGATCTCGTGTGCATCGCGGCCGTCCGAATTCACCGCGTTCAGCCACGGGCGGGCCCATGCATCGAACGCCTCGGGCATGTCGAAGAGCGAATGCATACGTTCGCGCCGGCCCCGCACCACATCGGACAACGCGCGCATTCCATTGGTGTAATCGATTCGGTGGCTCTCGAAGAGAGTGAGAAGCGAGTGGAACAGACTCGTCTCGATCGATGACTGTTCGGTGAGACCCAATTTGGCGCGCATCAGTCGTTGCCATTCGTGTTCGAAGATGGCGGGGAACTCGTTGATGGTCTCGGTCGCGACACGAATGCTCTCGTCCTTGTCGTCACGAATGAGTGGGAGCAGTGTCTCGACGAGGCGCGCGAGATTCCATTGGGCGATGTGGGGTTGATTGCCGTAGGCGTAGCGACCTTGATGATCGATGGAACTGAACACAGTGGTGGGGCCGTAAGTGTCCATGAAGGCGCACGGTCCGTAGTCGATGGTCTCGCCCGAGATGGTCATGTTGTCGGTGTTCATGACGCCGTGAATGAAGCCGATGGTCATCCACTGGGCGATGAGGCGCGCTTGCTTGTTCATGACGGCGCGGAAGAAATCGAGGTAACGATCGTTCGACGACGCGAGCTCGGGGTAGTGGCGCGCGATGGAATGATCGGCCAAGCGCCGCACGTGATCGTGGCTCATGGTGGCGGCGTATTGGAACGAACCGACGCGCAGATGGCTGAGTGCGACGCGGCACAAGACCGCACCCGGCAACATTTCGTCGCGGGGGATGAGTTCGTTGGTGGCCACCACGCCGAGGGCGCGGGTGGTGGGTACACCGAGCGCGTTCATGGCCTCGCCGATGACGTATTCGCGCAACATCGGCCCGACAGCGGCCTTGCCGTCGCCCCCGCGCGAGAAGCGGGTTCGTCCCGAGCCCTTCAGGTGCACGTCGCGCCGAACGCCGTTGGTGTCGACGATGTCGCCGAGCAAAAGAGCGCGTCCGTCGCCAAGTCGCGGTGAGAAACCACCGAACTGATGACCGGCGTATGCCTGGGCGATCGGCGTCATTGCGGGAAGTGGGTGATTGCCGACGAGGAATCGAACACCGTCGGCGCCGCGCAGCCATTGCGGATCGAAGCCCAGTTCGTGGGCCAACTCGTCGTTCACCACGAGAAGGGTCGGGTTCTCGACCACCACCGCCGACCACGGCTCGAACATGTCGGGAAGGTCGTCTGCGAACGAATTCGCGAAGATCGGAAAGTCGACGGTGGACACGAATGGAGACTACGCAGGTCGTCTGCTGGAGGCGATGTCGATGGCGGCGAGTTGCCCCTCGACACCCACCGGTGGCAGCACGGCACCGTGACCGGCCCAGACCTGCACATCGTCTCCGGTTCGGCCCGCGGGACCTTCGTCGAGAAGTTCAACCACCAACGCCGCCACCTCGTGGGCTTGCATGGTGCCGGGTGGCAGAGGTCGATCGCCGAGGACACTGAGAAACATCGGCGTGACCGTGGCCCCCATGCCGAAAGAATTCACCCGAACACCGTGCGGTGCGAGCGCGCGTGACCACGCGTTGGTGAAACCCTTGATACCCCACTTGGACG
>RHCK01000274.1 GCA_010030605.1 Acidimicrobiia bacterium | reverse complement strand
GCTTCCTGCACGTCGGTGAGACGCTGCTCCATGTCCTTCAGGTCGGGCGGCGTTTGCATGCGCTTGATGCGCAGACGGCTGCCGGCCTCGTCGATGAGGTCGATGGCCTTGTCGGGCAGATGACGATCGCTGATGTAACGATCGGCCAGGTTGGCCGCGGCCACCAACGCCTGATCGGTGATGGTGACGCGGTGGTGCGCTTCGTACTTGTCGCGCACTCCCTTCAGAATCTCGATGGTGTGAGCAACCGTGGGCTCGTCCACCTTCACCGGCTGGAAGCGACGCTCGAGTGCGGCGTCCTTCTCGAGGTGCTTGCGGTATTCGTCGAGCGTGGTGGCGCCGATGGTCTGCAGTTCACCGCGGGCCAACATGGGCTTCAGAATGCTGGCCGCATCAATGGCACCTTCGGCGGCACCGGCACCCACGAGCGTGTGGATCTCGTCGATGAACAAGATGATGTCGCCGCGCGTGCGAATTTCTTTCAGCACCTTCTTCAGGCGCTCTTCGAAGTCTCCGCGGTAACGGCTGCCGGCCACCAACGCACCGAGGTCGAGCGTGTACAGCTGCTTGTTGCGCAACGTCTCGGGAACGTCGTTGCTGACGATCTTCTGCGCGAGCCCCTCGACGATGGCAGTCTTGCCCACACCGGGTTCGCCGATGATGACCGGGTTGTTCTTGGTGCGGCGCGACAGGATCTGCATGACGCGCTCCATCTCGCGGGCGCGACCGATCACCGGGTCGAGCTTCTTCTCGCGAGCGAGTTGCGTGAGGTTGCGACCGAACTGATCGAGGATCTGGCTGTTGCCCTTGTCGCCCTCTTCCTGCTTGCTTCCGCGCTCGCTGGAACCGGATTCCTTGCTGCTGCCACCTTCGGTCTTTCCTTGCGGACCCTGATAACCCGACAGCAACTGGATGACCTGCTGACGCACGCGACTGAGATCCGCACCCAACTTCACCAACACCTGCGCGGCCACACCTTCGCCCTCGCGAATGAGGCCGAGAAGGATGTGCTCGGTGCCGATGTAGTTGTGACCCAACTGCAGTGCTTCGCGCAGCGAAAGTTCGAGCACCTTCTTGGCGCGCGGAGTGAACGGGATGTGACCCGACGGCGACGATCCGCCCTGCCCGATGATTTCTTCGACTTGCGCGCGCACCGCTTCGAGCGAGATGCCCAACGTCTCGAGCGCCTTGGCGGCGACACCTTCACCTTCGTGAATGAGGCCGAGAAGGATGTGCTCGGTGCCGATGTAACTGTGGTTGAGAAGTCGCGCTTCTTCTTGGGCGAGCACGACGACTCGACGGGCCCGGTCTGTGAAGCGTTCGAACATGCTCTTCCTTTCGACGGCTTTCTTGTGGTCATGCTACCTACGGGGGAGTGGTGAACGAGGTGGCGGGGACACACCGAAACACGTGTGAGACATGGCTCATCGTTTGTCTCAAAAAGTTGTCAAATCGGGGAATAATCGGGAGAAATTCCGCGCGCCGCTGGGCATCTAAGGTGCAGTGGTGCCCGTAAATCCGAACCGTTCTTTCGCTCCCGACGCGACCTCGTCGATCACATTGGACGGTGGCCAGGTGGCGCACCGACATCACATCGAACAAAGTCGAATTCTCGAGCGACGTTTGTACACGGTGCGTCCCGGCGTGCACACGTTGGTGGGCAACGGACTATCGAATCAGACCTTCATCGAGGCACCCGAGGGCGTGATCGCCATCGACACCGGCGAGTCCGTGGAAGAGATGCGTGACGCCATCGCCGAACTGCGCACCGTCAGCAATCGCCCGATTGTGGCGGTTCTGTACACGCACTTTCATTACGTCGGGGGAACTCCGGCGGTGTTCGACGACGGGGCAGTCGCCGACATCCCCATTTGGGCCCACGAAAAGGTGGCGTACAACCGGGCTCGCACCGCGTCCGAGATCTCCCCGGCCTATTCACGGGGACTGGTCGAGCAATTCGCCATCAACCTGCCCGACTCCGGACCCGACGGTCGGGTGAACGTGGGTCTCGGCCACTTTTACCGCAACCCCGCTCATGCCCCGTTCACCTCGGTGTTCGTGCCGCCGACCCACACCTTCGGTTCTCGGGCGTCCATCCGCGTGGCCGGCCTCGACATCGAGGTCACCTTGGCGCCCTCCGACGCCGACGACTCGGTGACCTACTGGTTTCCCGCACTGGGCGTGGCGGTCCACAACCTGGTCTGGCCGGTGCTGTTCAACATCTTCGCCATCCGAGGTGAGGAATATCGCGACCCCCGGGTCCTGCTCACGGGCATCGATCACCTGCTCTCGCTGGGCGCCGAGCACCTGGTGGCCGCCCACGGACCGCCCATGAGCGGGGCCGCCGACATTCGTCGACGGGTGACCCGGTATCGCGACTCCATCCAATTCCTGTGGGATCAGAGCGTGCGTCATATAAATAGGGGTGTTCTGGCCGCCGATCTGGGGCACGTGATCTCGCTCCCCGACCAGTACGACGACGATTTCATCACCGCCGAGCGTTACGGCGTGTCCGAGCATC
>RHCK01000273.1 GCA_010030605.1 Acidimicrobiia bacterium | reverse complement strand
CCATCCGGGCATCGACGCCTTCGCCGTGCGTGATGCCATGCTCGAACGTGGGGTGATCACCCGAGCGATAGGCGCCGACACCAACGCGTTTTGTCCGCCCCTGATGATCGCCGATGCGCAGGTCGATCGCATCGTCGATGCCCTCGCCGATTCGATGAAGGCACTGCGATGACCGACATCTCGCTCGCCCGATTCACTCCCCTCGATCCGGCATTCCGCGCCAATCCCTACCCGTTCTACGACGCGCTACGCGAGCACGATCCCGTGCACCGCACCGGAGACACCGTCATTCTCACGCGTTACGAAGACGTCGCGTACACCTTGCGCAGCAACGACTTCAGTCGTGACGTCGAGGCCAACGCCAACGAGCCCACCGACCCCTTGGCGCGCGCCAAGCGAAACCGGCGGCGCAGTCGCAACGGCGCCAAGACCATTCTCAACCTCGACCCGCCGGACCACACTCGACTGCGTCGCTTGGTAAGCAAGGCGTTCACTCCCTCCTCCATCGAGCGACTCCGACCACGAATCGTGCAGCTGGTCGATGGAGTCCTCGATGGTGCGGCGGCACGCGGCGGATTCGAACTCATCGACGAACTGGCTTTTCCCATTCCGTTCCAGGTGATCTCCGATCTTCTGAACATGCCGACCGATCGCGCCGACGAGTTGCGGGATTGGAGTCAGGTGATCACCTTCGCTCTCTCCACCGAGAGGTTGGTAGCCCGAGGTGACCGCCTTGGCGAAGGTCACCATGTCGGGTCGCACGCCGTAACGATGCGCGGCGAACCAGTGACCGAGGCGGCCGAATCCGGAAATGACCTCGTCGTAGATGAGGTGCGCTCCGTGCTGGTCGCAGAGTCGTCGCACCGATTCCAGGTAACCCTCCGACGGTGGGAACACGCCGCCGGCTCCTTGAATCGGCTCGACGAGAACGGCCGCGATGGTGGATGCGCGTTCGGACATGAGGCTGGCGAGAGCCTCCACGTCGTCGGCCGGGACCTGCACCACGTCACCAACGTAGGGCGCGTATCCCTCGCGGTTCGGTGCGATTCCTTGAGCGCTGGTGCCGCCGTACGCGGTTCCGTGATACCCGCGTTGACGCGAGATGATGAGGGTGCGTTCGGGGTGTCCGGCCTGAATGTGGGCGAGACGCGACAACTTCATCGCGGTGTCCACGGCTTCCGAACCCGACGAGGTGAAGAACACCCGAGAATCCGCCATCGGTGCGATGTCGACCAAGACCTCGGCGAGTTGCTCGGCGGGAGCGTTGGTGAAGGGATCGAACGTGGAGTAGGCGGCCAACGTGCGCGCCTGGCGACCGATGGCGTCGGCGATGTCGCTGCGCCCATGTCCGACCGCGCAATACCAGAGGCTCGCCATGCCGTCGACGTACTCGTTGCCGCGGTCGTCGTACACCACGGCGCCCTGACCCCGCACGAGGGTGATGAAGTCGCTCTTGGTGGGTTTGGCGAACGGATGGAGGAAGGCAGAAGCCATGGGTCAACGGTAGTTGTGTGGCCGTTCGCGCCAGCGGTCAGTCCGATTCGAGTCCGAGGGGTTGCGGTTCCAAATGAGAATCATTACCATTTTGCCCGTGCGTCGACTCGTCCCGTGGATCTCGGTCATCGTCATTGGGGCGGTTGGTCTCTCGGCCTGTGGTGGAAACACGGATTCCGAGAATGCCGATTCGCCGACGGTTGTCGTGAGCACCGCCGTTCTCGGCTCGATCGTGCGCGAGGTGGTGGGTGACGCGGCCACGGTCGAGGTGTTGATGCCCAACGGGGTGGATCCTCATGGTTGGGAAGCCTCGGCGAAAGACATCGAAGCCTTGTCGACCGCGGATTTCGTGGTGATCAACGGCCTGCATCTGGAGTCGTCGTTGGACGAAGCCGTCGATGAGGCGCGTTCGAACGGCGTGATTGTTTTCGATGCGTCCGATCATGTGAATGTGATCGTGAACGCATCCGAGACGGACGACGATCACAGCGATGGAGATCCGCACATTTGGACCGACGCCTCGGCGATGGCCGACGTGGCGCTCGCATTGGGAGAAGCGCTCGACGCGGCCGGCATCGGAACGGGGGACCGCGCATCGGTGACCTACGAGCGTTTGCTCACCCTCGACAACGAATTGCAGAAACTTGTCGACGTTTTGGACGACAGTCGACGACGTCTGGTGACGGGCCACGAATCATTGGCGTATCTCGCGCGTCGTTACGGATTCGATCTGGTCGGAACCGTGGTGCCGGGATTGTCGAGTGCGAGCGAGGTGTCGGCCGGAGAATTGGCCGCGCTGAAGGATGTCATCGCCACCGAGGGCGTCGATGTGATCTTTTCCGAGGTGGGAACGCCCACACAGGTGACTGAGGCCATTGCCGACGAAACGGGTGCCGACGTCGTCGAGCTCGACACTCATTTGTTGCCGCCGGACGGTTCCTACGAGACCTTCATGACGGAGTTGGTATCCGCCATCGTGTCGGCGTTGTCGTCGTAACCTCACCGCGATGTCGCAGCTGATCGACCCGTTCCTGAACAACGAGTTCATGCAACGC
>RHCK01000272.1 GCA_010030605.1 Acidimicrobiia bacterium | reverse complement strand
GCGCTCTAACCAACTGAGCTATGCGCCCGGCACCGGCGAAGGATGCTACCGGCGCGTCGTTCCAGCCTTCCTCGACGATGAGACCCGCTGTTGAGCATCCACCGGTTCATCTGCGAGTATGAGACGCCCGGTTGGTGCCGGCAGCAGTGGGAAGATCATGGGGAAGATCATGTCGAGGTCCGATGTCGATGTCGTGGTCGTGGGAGCCGGATTCGCCGGCATGTACCTCTTGAAGCGTTTGCGCGACGCTGGTTTCTCTCATCGCGTGCTCGAGGCGGGCGACGACGTGGGTGGCACGTGGTATTGGAATCGCTATCCCGGTGCGCGTTGTGACATCTCGACCACCGACTACCAGTTCACTTGGGACCCCGAACTGCACGAACAATGGACATGGTCCGAGAAGCACGCGGCGCAGCCCGAGATTCTTCGTTACGCCCAGTTCGTCGCCAAGAAACACGACCTGTATTCCGGAATCGATTTCGAGGTGCGCGTCGATCGGGCCGAGTGGAACGACGCCACGCACAAGTGGTCCATTCACACCTCCACCGGTGAAACGATCACCTGCCGCCACTACGTGATGGCGACCGGTTGCTTGTCCGTCCCCAAGGAACCCGACATCAATGGCACCGATCGCTTTCGGGGCGACGTGTACGTCACCGGTCGATGGCCGCACGAGGGCGTCGACTTCACTGGCAAGAAGGTGGCGGTCATCGGCACCGGGTCATCGGCGATTCAGTCCATCCCCCTGATCGCCGAGCAGGCGAGCGAGTTGGTCGTGTTCCAACGCACCCCCAACTACTCCATTCCGGCGTTCAACGGACCCGCTCCGCAATATCGAGTCGAGCGCCTGAAGGCCGACCGCGCCGCGTACGAAGCCGAAGCCCGGTTGTCGCCGACCGGAGTACCGATCACGATGCCCACCGTCTCGGCGCTCTCGGTCCCCCGCGAAACGGCCTTCGAGATGCTCGAGGTCGCGTGGAAGAAGGGCGAACTCCTGGAGCCCGGCCTCGTGTTCATGGATGCCGGAACCAATCGCGCCGCCAACGACGTGGTGGCCGAGTTCATGCGCACGAAGATCCGTGAGGTGGTGAAGGATCCGGTGACCGCCGAGATCCTGTCGCCACGCAAACACCCCTACGGCACGAAGCGTCCCTGCATGGACACGAACTATTTCCAGACCTACAACCTGCCCCATGTTCGTTTGGTCGACCTGAACTCCTCACCCATCCGAACGATCACCGAGAGCGGCATCGAGTTCGGTGACGAGTCCCATGATTTCGACGCCATCGTGTACGCCACCGGCTTCGACGCCATGACCGGCGCCATCGTGAGCGTCGACATCACCGGCAAGGACGGAGTCACCCTCAAGAAGAAATGGGAGCACGGCCCCCACAATTACCTCGGTCTCACGACCGTCGGCTTTCCGAACCTCTACATGATCACCGGACCCGGCAGCCCGTCCGTACTGTCCAACATGATGGTGTCGATCGAGCAACACGTGGACTGGATCACCGACACGATCATCGACATGCGCGACAAGGGATTCGAGACCATCGAACCCACTCCCGCCGCCGAAGAATCGTGGCGAGTGCACTGCACGGACTGCGCCGACATCACGCTCTTCCAGGAGACCGACTCCTGGTACATGGGTGCCAACGTGCCCGGCAAGCCTCGCGTGCTCTTTCCCTACATCGGTGGCGTGGGTCGCTACCGACGCATCTGTGACGAGGTGCGGACCCGGGACTATCTGGGCTTCGTGCTCGAGGGATCCGGGAAACGACAGGTCAACGACGGCCCGATCCGCGAAATCCAACCCGACGTCGAGATGGTGCTCGACATGATGGCCACGCTCGGCCTGCCCCCGATCGAGTCCATGAGCCCCACCGATGCCCGCGCGTTCTCCGAAGCTTCCTCGGCGATGCGCCCCACCGGACCCAACGTTGGCGAGATCGTCGACGGCGTGCTTCCCGGAGCCGGCGGCGACCTGAACTACCGGCTCTACCGCCCCGCGACCACCGGCCCGCATCCGGTGGTGGTGTACTACCACGGTGGCGGCTGGGTGTTCGGTAGCCATGTCTCCGACGATCCTTTGTGTCGTGCGATGTGCTCGATGGCCGACGTCATCATGATCTCGGTCGACTATCGCCACGCTCCCGAAGACCGTTTCCCGGCGGCGGCCGACGACGGTTTCGCGGCCCTGCAGTGGGTGGCAGCCAATGCCGAGAAGCTGGGTAGAGGTGGATGGGAAAAAGGCCTTCGTCTACGCCGAATAAGCAGCATAGACCAAACCGGGTTAACACAAATGGCCCGGTTTGTCCGCCCGTCTAGTCAACCACATCAAGCTCGGGCCACTGGGCGAGCTTCCGGTGTAGTGTGCGACGACTGATTCCCATGAGCTCGGCCGCCTTGGGAAACTTGCCGGTGAGCATGGCCGCCACCTGATCCCACTGCTCCTCTACGGCGCTCCGGCCCTGCTGGGTGAACACCGATCGCAGCGCTGCCGCCACCATCTCCTGCTGGCCTTTTGGGACGGTCTGCAGAAGATTCCT
>RHCK01000271.1 GCA_010030605.1 Acidimicrobiia bacterium | reverse complement strand
GGCAGACCGAGCACCTGCTCGCCCAAAATGTTGCGCATGATCTCGCTCGTTCCGCCCTCGATCGAGTTGGCGCGCGACCGCAAGAACGAATGTCGCACGCCGCCCTCGGAGCCATCGACGCTCAAGTTGTCGGGACGACGGAACGTGTAATCGAAATCGATCATTCCGTTGGCACCCATGAGTTCCACCGAGAACTCGGTGACCTTCTTGTTGAACTCGGCCAACATCAACTTGGCGATCGAACCCTCGGGTCCGGGGTTGCCGGCTTTGGCGGCCTGCGCGGCGCGCATGTTGGTGAGGCGCAACACTTCGCTCTTGCACCACAGGCGCATCAGCTGATCCAGATGAGCGCGGTCGCGTTGGTCGGCCGGGCGTTCTTTCCAAATGCGCACCGCTTCGTCGATGGGTCCGCGGCGCTTGGCGTTGCCACCGCCGCCACCACCGATGGCCGTGCGTTCGTTCATGAGCGTGGTGAGGGCCACGCGCCAGCCTTCACCGATTTCGCCGATGCGTTGCGAATCGGGCACCCGAGCATCGGTCATGTAGACCTCGTTGAACTCGGCTTCGCCGGTGATCTGTCGCAGCGGACGCACTTCCACGCCAGCCGAATGCATGTCGATGGCGAAGTAGGTCATGCCCTTGTGCTTGGGCTGATCCGGGTCGGTGCGGGTGACGAGCATGCCCCAGTCGCCGAGATGCGCCAAGGTGTTCCACACCTTTTGGCCATTGACGATCCATTCGTCGCCGTCGCGCACGGCGCGCGTGCCCAATCCGGCGAAGTCCGAACCGGCACCGGGCTCGCTGAACAACTGACACCACTTCTCCTCGCCCGTGAACATCGGACGCAGGAAACGCTTCTTCACCTCGTCGCTGCCGTGAGTGACGATGGTGGGACCGGCCAGAGCCATGAAGAATGTCGACGGGTCCTGAGCCTCGGCGCCGGCCTTGCGCAGGCGATCCTCCACGATTCTGTTCAGCTCCGGACGCACGCCCAATCCGCCGTGTCCGACGGGAAAGTGGACCCAAGCCAAGCCGGCATCGAATCGCGCACCGCGGAAGGCGATGTTGTCCATCTTCTTCGGGTCGTGGGCGGCGAGGAACGCATCGAGGGCAGCCTCGACCGTGGCGCGGGCGCCGTCGATGGAGGAACTTGCGGAGATGGTGGCGGACGTCATGACCAAAGTCTCCCAGTCGAGGGGGCACGAGCGCAAAGCAGAACGCACGGTTCGTCATGTTCGTGTCGTTCTCACTACTAAAGGAGTGATCATGGGACTGTTTGGTGCGTACTTGGCTTATCGCCACGGCAAGAAGAAGGCCGAGCGACGGGCGGAAATGGAAGAGATCCGCGAGGAGCGCCGCCGTCGCCGGAGCGGAATTCCGGCCGATGATGACCTGTGCGACGACTGCGGGTACGCCTTCAGCAAACACAGCGACGACGACCCGCCGCTGTGTCCGAACTACTGACGGTCGGGTGGCTCAGTCTTGAGTGAAGCGCAACGCGCCACGTGCCTGAACCCGGGTCATGAAGTCCGGTAGGTAGGCATCGGTCGGATTCTCGCGAACCATTTCGTCGAGGATCACCGCGTCATCTCCGACCAGGATGCGCCACTCGCCGCGACGAACGGCGTCGAGGATGATGGTCGTCGCTTGGGCGGCCGAGGTCGGAGCCTGATCACGAAACGCCTCGCCTTGGGCCTGAATACCCACGCGCAGGTCCTCGTCGCTCGCCCCACTCACGTCGAGGCCGGCGCGCGACAGTCGCTCGCGCACCTGGGCCACCTGCTCGGTGGTCATTTCCTTGGGGTCGGCGCCCAGAAGCTTGCGCGAATTGATGGCGATGGATGTTCCGATGTGTCCGGGCATCACCACCGAGGCCCGAAGATGCGGAGCATTGATACGGAAGTCGGTGATGAGAGCTTCGGTGAAACCCTTCACCGCGAATTTGGCCGCGCTGTAAGCGGTGTGGGGGATTCCCGGTCCGAGTGAGGCCCAGAATCCATTCACCGAGCTGGTGTTCACGACGTGCCCGATGGGCGCGTCGAGGAGCAACTGCAAGAAGGCGCGCGTGTTGTAGTAGACGCCGTACCAACACACTCCGAAGGTCTTTTCCCATTCTTCGCGACCATCGAGGACGATGCTGCCTCCACCACCGATTCCTGCGTTGTTGAACAGCAGGTTCACGTGCGGTCGCCAGGCGGCGACGGCATCACGAAATGCCAACACCTGGGACTCGATCGAGACATCGGCGATGAACGACAGGATCTCGCCGCGATGTCCGTCGGCGGCGCAGATGGCCACCGTTTCTTCCAGGTTCTCGGCGATCACGTCGCACGTGGCCACGTCACAGCCGTCGGCGGTCAGTTGACGCACCAGTTCGCGTCCCATTCCCGTGCCACCGCCGGTGACGACAGCGACACGGCCCGAGAAACCATCCTCGAAACGTTCTCCCATGATGACCCCCTCGAGTTCGGTCGTGCGCCGAACCCGAGGGGAACGGTAACCGATGGGGTCTCGTCGATCAGAACGGGCTGTTCGGATCGAACCGTGAA
>RHCK01000028.1 GCA_010030605.1 Acidimicrobiia bacterium | reverse complement strand
TTCCTTCAAGCATGGATTCCGACCGACTTGGCCTCGGCGGTGTCCCGAAACGTCGACCCGACGTATCAGCCCGCCGCGAAAGCCACGCTTCCGGGAACGAACGTGATCACCATCACCCGCCCGGATCTTTCGAACCCATCATCGACGTCGTACGTCACGATCAGTTACCGCTACGTGAAGTCCGGCGATGAATGGCAATTGCGGCGCTACGAGATCCTGAATCCCACCAGCGCCACTCCCGTGGTCACTCAAGTGGGTGTGGCGCACGAACTCGCCGCTCCCCCGGTCGGCTGGACGGCATCGCAAACGCCATCACATGCGGTGCTCGTCACGGCGCGCAATCAAGTGGTGCTACGACCCATCGGTGAGGACATTGATGTCACCTTCGCCAGTGGTGACGTCTTCACGACCGGTGGCGCCGGACTGTCGTCGGAGGATCAACTGCCCACCAATTACTCGGGCGGAATCGTGGATCCCTCGGCTCCACCCAGCCGCTGCGGAGGAACGGTCACCATCGTCCTCGACACCTCCAGTTCCATTCCCACGCAGAATGGTCAGACCGCGTTGGTGAACGCCGCGCTCGGGTTCATCGATGCGTACACCGGAACACCCACGTTCATGCGCATCGTGGGCTTCGACGTGTCGGCGTACTCCTACTACCCCACGACCGCCGGTCAATACGTGAACATCCTCAATCCGTCATCCGCGCTCACCGCCATGCGTTCCAAAGTCGATGCGCAAGACACGTCGAGTGGTCGATGGGGAAACGGCACGAACTGGGAGGACGGTTTGTGGCAGGCGTTTCGCACCACCGCGGGCACGGCCTTCTCCCAACTGCCCGAACTCGTGGTCTTCGTGTCCGATGGTGAGCCCAATCGAAACCGCACGAACACGCCAACCGACGGCGACACGCGATACAACTCCACCGACCTCTCTCGCGCGGTGACGGCCGCTGACTACGGTCGTGGCACCGGCGCGCGCGTGGTTGGCGTGTTGGTCGGCAACGACGCCAGCACGACGAATCAGGATCGCATGCGCAGCGTGGTCGGACCGGTCACGTGGAACGGAACCGGTCCGAGCAATCTGGGCAACGCCTCGGCCGCCGATTTCTTCCTGCCCACCAATTCGGCATCCTTCTCCCAATTGGGCAACGTGTTACGAGCGATCAGTGCGGCCCAGTGCGGTGGGACCGTGACCGTGCAGAAGCGGCTGGAATCGAACGGTGTGGTGTCCGAGGCCACCGGAACATGGAACTACACGACCGACGTCGGAGTACGTGAACTCGACCTCACCAGTGCCTCGTCGATCACCTTCGATTACACGTTCCCCACCGGAACGACATCGCGCGCGGTCTCCATCACCGAAACTCCCGTCGCCGGATACGTGTTCGTTCGTGCCGAATGCACCTCGGGCGGTGTCGCCCTGCCCGCGAGTCGCATCTCCAGCCCGTCGGACGGAACTCCCGGCGTGGTCGTCACCCTCACTCCCGACGAGGCAGTTTCATGCCTCATGATCTCGCGACCCGCATGAAACGTCCGGTGAACAACGAAACCACCACGAACGATGCGGGTTCGGCACTGTTGATGGTGATGGTGCTGATGGTCGTCGGAGGCATGATCGCCACCGGATTGTTGGCGTACTCCCAAGCGGTGATTCGCGCTCGACCCGCGTTGCATGAACGTATCGCCGGCGCGGAGGCGGTGAAGTCGGGAACCCGCATGGCCATCACCCTTCAACGCGAGTTCGGTCCGTCGGACTGTTTCGCACCCACCGCCTCATGGACCATCGCCAACACCGCGGTCACCGCGACGTGCACCTCGCTGTCGAACTACACCACCGGCCGCGGACGACTCGGAACGGTGATCACCGCCAACGCAGGAACCACGGCCAACCTCGTTACTCCGACCTGGGCCGGCTCGTTGTCGCAAGCCGTGACCGGTGACGTGACCATCAACACCGGCGCACTCGGAACATCGTCATCGCAACAAATGGTCAGAGGAGTCGGTTCGGCGTTCACCTGGAGCACGTCGAACATGGGTTGGTGGCAGCTCGCCGGAGACAACTCCGGAACCTCGTGGACTTATCCGTACTTGCCACAGATTCCCAGCTACTCCCGACCCGGATCACAGGCGTCGATCGGGTCGTGCACCTTGTATTACCCCGGTCGATATCTCGGAACCACTCCCCTCACGTTGACCGGCGGCACGCATTACTTCGCATCCGGTGTGTACTACTTCGAACGACCGTTGGTGATCACCGGTGGCGCTCAGGTGGTGTTCGGCGAGGGCCTGTACGCGGGATGCGCGGTGGATGCTCAGGCCGCGTACGCCACCACCGCCCCGAAGAGCCACGAGATCACGGGCAAGGGCGCCACGTTGCTCCTCGGCGACATCGCCACACTCACGGTTCAGGAATCCTCCGTGCGGTTCAATCGACGCGTCTCGACCACGTCGACGAGAGGTAGCGAGGGAGTCGCCATACGAACCGTGAACTTCGGTCAATCCAACACGTCCGTCACCGTGCCCGCCGACGTGGTGCTACTGGCCGACGGCACGACCTCTCCCGTGGCCACGCACAGCATCATCCCGATCGCCAACTCCACACCGGTCTCGTATCGCACGTCGAGTCTCGCTCCTTCCACCGCCTGGGCGGTCGACGTGCGCTTGAACGGAACCTCCGTCACGTCGAATCGATTTCTCGCCGATGGCTACGTCTTCGTTCCGAACGCCGGTGTGCGCGTGGCGTCGACAACGGCGACGTATGCCTACTCGGCGACGAGTGGCACCGTCGCCACACGTGTCCAACACAACCTGAGCCTCGCGCCGTCGACCGCCGGCAACTACGCCACCGGGATCGTCAGCACCACCATCCAGCGCAAGGTGCGATTGACCGTCACCGCAAACTCCGCTGGACACTCGGCCACCTCGACGGCCGTCATGGAGATTCACTCCGACCGCAGTTATGCCATCAATTCCTGGGTCATCGACCCCTGACTTCCTTCTCGCTCGAAATCTCAGCCAGCCAAAACGGCGCGTGACACCAGATCGGTTCCGAACGCGGTGAGAATCGCCAGATACATCAGCCCGGTGGCGGCCATCACCGCCGAGTAGGCCCGCTCCTTCAACGCGCGCAACGTCACCACCCCGAGCACCCCGGTCGTGATGGCGCACGCCGCCCAGAACCATCCGAGCTGCCCGCTCCATCCATCGTCGACTGTGCCGGAGAACACGCTGAACATTCCCGTGGGGATGAGCATCACCATCACTTCGATTGGCCACGTCCACAAGAAGGCGCGAACGATCTCGTTCACATGACGACGAGGGAGACCCGGCTGCACGAGGTACCAATGTCCGAGCAACATCGCGTCGCTCACCAAGCCGAGGAACGCGGCACCCACCAGAATGCGCACGACCGCCAACGTGTCCGCGCCGCCCGCGGCGATTCCGGCGGCCACCAGCGCCGGCGCACCGACGATCACCGGCACCAGATCCCAGCGGGGATCGAACTCGGCGCCCGCGTCGGCGGATCGACGCGAGGTCTCGCGCTCGATACCGGTCATCGACGCCACGCGAGCGCTTCGTTCATCGTGTCGTTCGTCGAACCCGCGCACACCGGCGCGGCGCCGGGCGATGCTGAAAGCGAGGGCGACGAGGCACGCAACGGCGACGACCAAACTTCCGATGTCGCGGATCGACTCCGCCGTTCCGTCGGCCGAGGTGCCCGAGAACAAGAACGCGCCGACAGCCATAACGATGTAGGTCCCGCGAAGCAACCAGCCGTATCCGAGTCCGACCTCGCGATGACGAGTGGTGAACCAACAGCCGAACATTCCCCCGACGGCCCATTGCAGAAGGACTGTCGAGGCGTCGAGTTGAATCACGGTCGTCACGCTACGACCAACACGGTTGTTCACGGCGAACCATAGGCTGACGAGGTGACCACGAGCACCCGCAGAGACCTTCGTCGACTGTGCAACGGACTCACGACAGTGATGGCCACTGTGTTTCTCGCGTCGTGTTTCACCGGCCCTCGCCCCACTCTCGAGACCGTCGACACCTTGGCTCCGGTGAACGATCCGGCCGCCGAATCGGTGTTGCAGGTGCTGACTTCCACCCCAACGATGCCCTTCACCATCGAATACGAGATCCTCACCAAGTTCGGTGGTGCCATCACTTCTGCCACCGTGTCGTTCGATCCGATTCTGGGCACCAGCATCGACATCGCCGACACCCGCTACCTGTACACCGCCGAGGGCACGACCACCACGTGTTCCAAGTCCACGTTCGAATGCACCACCGGCATTGATGAAACTCGGGTGTCCGATCGTCAACTGACGTCCACGTTCCACAAGCAGTCGGCGATCGAACGTATTCGACAGGACGTGCGAGTCGCGGTTGGTCCGGCGGTTGGACGCACCGATTCGTTGGTCGACACGGCCATCACGTGTGCCGAATTCCCGGTGGTCGATTCGGCGGGCGCGCCGCAGACCAAGTCCTACTGCGCTTTCGATGAAGCCAACGTGCTGGCATCGATGGAGACCGCCGATCTGTCCGTGACGGCCGTCAGCATGTCACCGACTGCCGACCCGGCGCTCTTCCAACCTCCGGCCTGATACCTGCCGTCCCGACGGATCGTTCGACGAATCCGGTGTCATGACTCCCCGAATCGGAGGGGACGTCACTCGGTGGGATCGCCGAACTTGCTTCGTTTCATCGAGCGATTGGCGAGGAATTTGATCTCGACATGTCGACCCGGGAACGGCGCATGAATGATCGCCTGCCCAACCCCGAGCCACATCATCACGTGTCCGGGGTATCTCAGGATGTCGCCAGCCTGTGCGGTGTCGATCGTGCGCGGTTCGGCCATACGAATTTGTGCCGTCGAGTTATGGGGTATGTCGAACCCGGCGGCGGACCACGCGAATGCGGTGAGACCGGAACAGTCGAATCCGACTCCGGGATTGGACGCGTAACGACGATAAGGAACCCCGAGTTGCGAGAGTGCCGACAGCAGTGCCACTTGATGTTCCATGTCGGCGCGACCCCAGGCCTCGTCGAAGAGGCGACCGGGCGTCCACAAGCGTGCTCCCACTTGATCGGCGACCAAGGCCCGTGCCACGAGGTACGTCGTCGAGGCCACGCCACCCGCATCCACATCGCGGAGCGCGAGGTCGAGCGCGGTCTGGGCCGAGTCCGCGATGGGATCGTCGATCGGTGCGACGCTCGGTGCCAGAGCGACGCTCGGCAGCGGTGCGACGTTCGATGCCGGCGCAGCCGATGCCGTCGTGGTTGTGGCGAATACACCGGGAACCGTCACGACAACCGCGATCGCCATCGCCCGCACCCCGACGCGGGCCAGCCGAGGGCGAGCGGAGAAGGAAGAAATCGCTGTCATGACATCACCGCCCATCGGGCATCCGGTCACGGTATTGGCGTCGAAATCGCAACACAACCGTCATATTCGTCGTGCGACTGACATATTTCCAGTCGGACGGGTCCTCACCGGCCGCCCATGTCGCGCGGATGGAGCAAGAACCGCAGGTCACGGGCACAATGGCGACATGACGAGCGGCCCCGACCCGGACCTGTCGACGGTGGCCGTCCTCCTCGCCGCTGGGGCCGGAACCCGTTTTCGGGGGACCACCCACAAATTGCTCGCTCCCCTGCGTGGCCGAACCGTCATTGATGCATCGCTCGACGCGGTGGGGGCCGCCGGATTCGCCCACATCATCGTGGTCACCGGTGCGGTGGAAATACCCCACGCGCTCGTCGACCGACCCGGCGTGACGGTGCGTCACAACCCCCGATGGGCCGACGGCCAAGCGACGTCGGTTCAGGTGGCCGTGATGGCCGCCCGCGACCTACACGCATCGGCGGTCATCGTCGGATTGGCCGACCAACCGTTCGTGACGAGCGATGCCTGGCGCGCGGTCGCCGCGTCCGATTCACCGATTGCGGTGGCCACCTACGACGGTGAGCGCGGGAACCCCGTGCGTCTGTCGCACGAGGTGTGGCCGTTGTTACCAACGACCGGCGACCATGGTGCGCGTGAACTCATGCGCCTGCGCCCCGAACTGGTTCGCGAAGTAGCCTGCAAGGGTTCCGCGGCGGACATCGACACGCAGGAGGACCTCGCCCCATGGACCTGAATCACTCGATCACCGTCAACCAATCGATCGCCGAAACCTGGAAGATCCTCACCGATCTCGAGCGCATCGCTCCCTGCTTGCCCGGCGCTCAACTGCAAGAGGTCGAAGGCGACGTGTACAAGGGCGTCGTCAAGATCAAGGTCGGGCCGATCGTGGCGCAGTTCAAAGGCGAGGCGCAGTTCGCCGAGCGTGACGACGCCAACTACACCGCCACTCTGAAGGCCTCGGGTCGCGACACCGGCGGCAAGGGCAATGCCTCGGCCACCATCACCGCCACTCTCACGTCGGTCAGCGAGTCTTCGACGGTGTGCAACGTGGTCACCGATTTGGCCATCACCGGCAAGGTCGCTCAGTTCGGCCGCGGTGCCATGGCCGACATCAGCGAGAAGCTCATCGCTCAGTTCGCCGAGAACCTGAACACCTTGATCGACACCGAAGGTGCAACCGGCGCATCGACGACCGGCGCCACTGAGGCACCCAAGGCGAGCGAATCCACGAGCGACGCTTCCGGCGATCTGCCCAAGGTGCGAAAGATCGAAGGTCCCGCCGCCGAACCGCTGAATCTTCAAGACGTCGCCGGTGGCGCGATGATGAAGCGAATCCTTCCGCTTCTCGCCGGTTTGGCCGCTCTCGGATTGTTCCTGAAGCGCATCTTCTCCCGTCGTCGCAAGAAGGCCTGAACCGGTCGTTCGG
This sequence comes from Acidimicrobiia bacterium, assembly GCA_010030605.1. Lineage (GTDB taxonomy): Bacteria > Actinomycetota > Acidimicrobiia > Acidimicrobiales > Ilumatobacteraceae > Casp-actino8. The sequence continues at coordinate 3,326 of RHCK01000028.1, read as the reverse complement.
TCCGCGTGAACCGGTCCCCCGCTCCGTCCGCGGACGACGTCGAACGCGTCACTCGTTTGCTCGGACGTCGTCCGAGTGGCTGGTTCGAGGTAGTCGTCCGCGCGGACAACGGTGACCCCGTGGTGTTGCGGAACGCACCGTTCATGGACGACGGAACTCCGATGCCCACGCGGTATTGGTTGTGCGATCCGGAGGTGACGATCGCCGTGAGTCGACTCGAAGCCGACGGTGGAGTGAACCGCGCCGAGGTCGAGGTCGATTCCGCCGAACTGGACGATGCACATCGCCGATACGCGGCCGAACGCGACTCGTTGATCGACGACGATCATCGTGGTCCCCGACCCTCGGGTGGCGTCGCCGGCACGCGCACCGGCGTGAAATGTCTCCACGCTCATTACGCCTGGCACTTGGCGGGTGGGGACGACCCGGTCGGGCGTTGGGTGCACGAGCGGCTGACCTCCGAGCGATCGACCCATGACACCGGGGGTCGCTGACCATGCCCGTCGCCGCGATCGATATCGGGACCAACTCCACCAACTTGCTGGTCGTCGACGATGACGGAACGACGCTGCATCGGGTCGTCGGTGTGACACGTCTCGGGGCGGGCGTCGACGGGGAACGCCGACTCGCCTCGGATGCCATCGCGCGCACCAACGACAAACTCACCGAATACGCCGCCACGATCGCGCGTGTGCGAGAACAGCGGTCCACGTCGGTGCCCCTGCGCATCTCGGCGTCGAGTGCTTGTCGCGACGCCGCGAATCGTGACGAGTTCTTCGACCTCGTCGAACGAACCATCGGCGTGCGACCCGAACTCATCAGCGGCCACGACGAGGCGCGACTCGCGTACCTCGGGGCCACCAAGAATCTGTCCACCGATCACATGGGGCACGTCGTGATCGACATCGGCGGCGGTTCCACCGAGTTCGCGTACGGAGACACCGAACTTCGGTCGACTCACAGCCTCGATGTGGGAGCCGTGCGACTGACGGAACGTCATCTGCGCCACGATCCGCCGCGGCCGGAGGAACTCTTGAATGCCATCGGTGACGTGCAGGATCTTTTCGACGACCTGGTTCGCGAGACACCGAACTTGTCCGGCGCACGTCAACTGATCGGCGTCGCTGGCACCATCGTCACGGCCGCCGCTGTCGAGATCGGCCTCCGGGAATTCGACCATTCCCGAATCCACGGATTTCGTTTCCCGCGCGCCGCGGTCGAGGACGTGTTTCGGACGTTGGCCACCGAGACACTCGACGACAGAAAGCACAACCCCGGGCTGCCTCCCGAGCGGGCCGACGTGATCGTGGGCGGCCTCTGCGTGTTGGTCGGACTGATGCGACGTTGGGACGCCGACGAGATCGTGGTCTCGGCACACAACATCATGGATGGCATCTGTGCTGAACTGCTGAGGGAGTCCGCACGATGAGCCACTACGACATTCACCCCGCGCGCACCGCCGCCGTTCGTTTGTACGGACGCCGCGTCGTTCTGCGCCCTCTCGTTCCACCCGATTTCGCGGCGTGGTCCGAAGTGCGTCGACGCAACCACGATTGGCTCACCGTGTGGGAACCATCGCGGCTCGCGAATTCGCCCGATCCCAGCGTCGACCGTGAGGCCTTTTCCGCACGATGCGCGCTGCGTGATCGCGAACGACAATCCGGCACCGCGTACGCGTTCGGCATGTTCGTCGATAACGCGTTTGCCGGCGAAGTGAATCTCAACAACGTCGTTCGTGGCGCGATGATGGGCGGGTCGGTCGGTTACTGGATCGACCAAGCGCGCGCCGGACATTCATACACGTCGGAAGCGGTGGTCGTGATCAGCCGCTACGCCTTCGAGGAACTCGGTCTGCATCGTTTGGAAATCTGCATCGTTCCGCGCAATGCCAACTCGCATCGGGTGGTCGCCAAGCTGGGCTTGCGCAACGAGGGCACCGCAGAACGCTTCCTCGAGATCAACGGAACGTGGGAGGACCACGTGCGTTACGGCTTCACCAGCGAAGAGTGGACCGCCCGACGCGACGAACTGGCCGCCACCTGGTTGTGATGTCGCCTGGTTGTGAGATCGTCGGCTGTGACGTGGCGCTTCAGACGGAGCGGATGAGGTTGCGATACGCCGCAGCCTTCTGACGTCGCACCAGAGTGCGACGCTTCCATTCCTTCACCTTCCAGTGCCGCAGTTTGCGACCGTGGTCGAGCTTCTTCACGGCCTTCTCAGCGTCGTGATGGTGCGTCGGCTTCCACTCGGCCCCCGGATCGTCGGCATCGTCGGGCTCCAACCCGTGACTCACCATGTCGGCGATTTCGTGGAGCTCGCTCCGCATGCGGTGTCGCTCCGCGTGGGCGTGGGCCCGCAACTCGGCTCTCGGTAGCGGTACCGCTTCCTGGCTTCGATGGCGCTTGCTCATCGGACCTCCTTTGGTTCCGTTGAACTCCCCCTGAGCGAAAGGTACAACACCTCCGCGAAATTGCAAGGGCGGATGTCGGGACGAAAGTCAGTTTCGAGAGTCGGGTTCGGTCGACCAGCCGGTGGTCAGGACTTCTTCGACGAGATCTGTGATTGCAGCGCCTTGATGCGTTCCTCGAAGAACGGTTGGCGCGTGCTCCACAACTGCGGCGTCAGCTCGAGAGCCACGGCTTCGGGATGGGTGCCCACATCCGCCATCGCCTTGATCGTCTTCTTGGTTTCGATGACCAGTTCTCGCGGGGCCGCCGCCGCACGCGCCGCCATCGCATGGGCGACCTCCATCAACTTGTCGTCTTCCACGCATTTGTGCACGATCCCCAGACGTTCGGCCTCGGTGCCGTCGACCACGTCGCCGAAGATCACCGTCGCCATGGTGGTCTGGGGTCCGGCGATGCGTCGCAACATCCAGGTGTGACCACCACCGGGATGAATGCCGATCTGAAGAAAGCGAGTGTCGAAACGTGCTCGTCGGGCGGCGACACGAACGTCGCAACCGAGGGCGAGGTTCATGCCCGCACCGACCGCGGCTCCGTTCACCGCGGCGACGGTCGGCAGATCGCTACGAGCGATGCGCAAAAAGCCTTCGTAAATGTTGCCGAGGCTCTCGGCGGTGCTCGTCTGAAGATTGCCGAGGTTGGCACCGGCGCAAAAAGCCGGTGCCGCACCGGTGACGACGATGGCACCGATCGCGGGGTCGGACTCGATTCGATCCATGATCGCCACGATCTCGGCGACCAACGGGGCCGTGAGCGTGTTGCGCTCGGTCGGATTGTTCAAGGTGATGGTGGCGACGCCATCGGCGACGTCGAGCAAAACGAGAGGGCTGTTGGTTTCGGTCACCCGCGCATTCTCGCAGA
>RHCK01000270.1 GCA_010030605.1 Acidimicrobiia bacterium | reverse complement strand
TTGCGGGTGGCCGGAATAGGAGCGGTCAACATGAAACGCGGGTTGTCGCCGGCCAAGCTGAAGTTCACGAAGCGGGCCCGCGGTATGAGTCCCAACGCCTCGGCCTTGGCTTCACTCATGATCAGCAACGCTGCGGCACCATCGGTGATCTGCGAGGAGTTGCCGGCCGTGACGCGACCGCCCTTGTCCTCGCTGAGGAACTCCGATTTCAGTTTGCTGAGACCCTCCAGAGAAGTTTCACGAATGCCCTCGTCACGCGTCATCAGATTTCCTTCGGCGTCGAGCACAGGAAGGATCTCACGCTCGAAACGTCCTTCCGCCGTCGCCCGCGCCGCCCGAGTCTGCGATTGCACGCCGAACCGATCCATGTCCTCGCGGGAGATATCCCACTTGTCGGCGATCATTTCGGCCGACACGCCCTGGGGGACCAGTCCACCTTCACCTTGATAGCGATTCACCGCGCGCGGGCCAAAAGGCCAGCCGTATTTACCGTCGGCCATCGCCGAGCCCATGGGAACGCGCGTCATCACTTCGACGCCGGCCGCCACCACGATGTCGTACGCGCCCGCCATCACACCTTGCGCCGCGAAATGCGCGGCTTGCTGCGATGACCCGCACTGACGGTCGATGGTGGTACCCGGAACTCCTTCGGGCCAACCGGCCGCCAGCACCGCGTTGCGGGCGATGTTGGTCGACTGCTCGCCCACCTGCATCACACAACCCATCACCACGTCGTCGATGAGGCCGGGATCGAAACCGTTGCGTTCCACCATGGCCGCCATCACTTCGGCGACCAGGTCGACCGGATGCCACTCCTTCAACTTTCCGTTGCGCTTGCCCAATGGGGTGCGGATGGCATCGACGATGACTGCGGTGTTCATGAAGGCTCCTGTGGTCGAACTGCGGTCAGTCTGCTGGTTGACGACGGCCCGCCGCCAATCAGGACTTGAAAGGAGCGATCTTCGTCAGAGCGCGAACCATTGCCGACACGTCGCTTTCGGACAATTCGCTGGCGAAAGCCTTCTGGATGGCCCGCCGATACACGATGTTCGCGTCGCGCCACACCAAACGACCCATGCGGGTGAGGCGAACCATCACAGCGCGATTGTCGTCCTCGGTTGGTGCGGGTTCACGCGTGACGTACCCACGCTCGACGAGGGAGTCGATACGTCGAGACAGGCTGCTCGGCACGGCGGCCAACTGCTCGCACAACTCCTTCACCCGCAACTGTTCGTCGTTCGCCGCCAGGACCGCCAGGAGATCGAACTGGGGAAGCGAAAGGTGAAACTCGTCGGCCATCTCGGCCTCGATGATTCGGGAGACCACCTCACCGGCGGTCTGAAACGAACGCCACAAGGCGACACGCTCGGCATCGAGTCTGGGCATCGCTCACCTCCCCTGGCGAAATCTTTCCAGAAGATCGTTCAGGTTGCAACAAACGTCTTGGCCAGCTCCATCGCTTGGTCGATCGTTGCACGCTCGGCGATGAGTTTGCGGAACGGCATCAACTGTCGCGGTCGACTGACGCCAAGCGCCGCCATCAACCGTCCACCCTTTTCATAGAGGGCGACGAACTGTCGTTCTTGCGGTGACCCCACCACGATGCTCACGTTCTCGTCACCCTCGGCACGTCCGACGAACTGAATGCGAGCCGTGAACTGATCACTCCAGAAGAACGGCACCTCGGCGAACGGCTTCGGATCCTCTCCTCGCGAGATGGCCAGCAAATTGCGAGCTGCGGCGGCACCTTGCTCCGATGCCGTCGTCCAATGCTCGACACGCATCTCGCGGTCGTACATATCGTTGTGCCATCGACACACGTCGCCGGCGGCGAACACATCCAGCGCTCCGGCGTTCAGGAAACGATCACACACCACACCGTCACGGATCTCGAGGCCGGATCCCTCGAGCCATTCGGTGGACGGGGACACCCCGATACCCACCACCACGACATCGGCGGGAACCACCTCACCGGACTCCAAAGCAACGCCGGCCACCACGTTGGGTTCGCCCTCCACCAGACCGCTCACGCGCACACCGAAGCGCAGATCGACGCCGTTGTCGGAGTGCACCAAGGCCGCGTTACGACCCATCTCCGCACCAAGACCACGAATCATCGGCGCATCGAGGCCCTCGAGAACGGTCACCGTGCATCCTCGTCCTCGTGCCGTGGCCGCCACTTCCAGTCCGATGAATCCCGCACCAATCACCACCACACGTCGGCCCTCCACCAGTTCGTCGCGTAGAGCCAAGGCTTCGTTCACGGTGCGAAGCGTGTGAATTCCCTTCCACGACGGCTGATTGGGAAGGCGACGCACGTGTCCGCCGGTGGCGATGATCAGGCCATCGAACGCGATCGTTTCGCCGTTGGCCAACCCGATCGTGCGTGTGGACACGTTCAGGTTGATCGCCGCCGAACCCAACTTCCAGTCCAGATTCAACGACGCCAAGTCATCGGGTTTGCGCAGAACGATGCGATCGGCATCCCACTCGCCCGCCAACACCTTCTTGGACAACGGTGGACGGTCGTACGGTGCGCGATCTTCGGCA
>RHCK01000269.1 GCA_010030605.1 Acidimicrobiia bacterium | reverse complement strand
TGGGAGGAGTCGCAATCGGTGACCACGCCGAATCGACGAAGAGCAATCCGTTGGGAGATGCGGCCCCAATGTTGCCAATGGCCCCCACCGTCGCCGAGGAAACAAGGCCTTGAGTGACCACTTCCGGAGTGGCTGTCGGCCAGACACTGAGAAACGCGGCAGCGGCTCCCGCGACATGTGGGGACGCCATGGATGTTCCCGAAATGGTGTTGCTCGCACTCGGCCCACCGACCCAAGCGCTGGTGATCGAGGAGCCCGGGGCAAAAATATCGAGGCACGATCCGAAGTTCGAGAAACTCGACCGCTGGTCGGACGAGGTGGTGGCTCCCACCGTGATGGCCGAGGCAGCCGAGGCCGGTGAACGGCGACAGGCGTCGACGTTCTCGTTACCGGCGGCAACAACGACCGAGATCCCATCGGCGACCGCACGTTCGACGGCTTCATTGAGCGACGCCGACTGGGTTCCACCCAAGCTCATGTTGAGCACGGCCGGCACTCCCGACTGATGATGCTCGATGATCCAGTCGATACCGGAGATCACTCCCGCGGTGGTTCCACTCCCGAGACAGTCGAGAACCCGCACCGGAATGATTCGCGCCGCTGGGGCGACACCATACGTGGAGCCAGCGACCGTCCCCGACACATGGGTGCCGTGACCGTTGCAATCTTCGGCATTTCCGCCCGGCGTCACCACGTCGAAACCAGGTTGAACGCGTCCGGTGAATTCGGAGTGCGTTCGGTTGATACCGGTGTCGACGACGTAGACATCGACCCCTTGACCCCATGAGAGAACGTGGACGAAAGATGAATCGAGCGGAAGTGAACGCTGGTCGATCCGATCGAGCCCCCACGACGGAGGGACGTCGGCAGCGGCCACGATTTTGTTCGCTTCAATGCGCAACACCCGAGGATCACGACGCAAGAAGAGCGCCTGTGCGGACGTGAGATTGACGGTGACACCGTTGAACACCGAATCGAAGACGTCGGTGACCACTCCCCCAGCCGACATTCGGGTTCGGAACGTTTGGACGTCGGACGCCGACCGAAACGTGACGATGTAGCCCGTGACGGAAGAAGCCGACACGAATGAACCCGACACAACAGAACCTGGCACGGAGACGGCACGAGCGTCGGACTCGGGAACACCCAGTAGCCCCACAACCACAGCCACGATGACCACGATCGCTCGTCCGACAGGGGAACTCTTCTCCACGAACGACACCGTACCCAGCGGGTAAGACAAGAATTTCTTCGGCTTCCTATCCGTCTACCGTCCTCCACCGCTCACATCGTGGATCGAGCGTGGCAGGCTGAGATCGTGAGCCGGCCCCACGTTCTGTTGATCACCCTCGACCAGTTCCGTGGTGATTCGCTGTCGGCCGCCGGGCATCCGGTGGTGCGGACACCGAACATCGATCGACTGGCCGCCAACGGCGTGCGATTCGCCCGTCACTACACCCAGTCCACTCCGTGCAGTCCGGGTCGAGCTGGTTTGTACACCGGGATGTACCAGATGAACCATCGTGTGGTCGCCAACGGTACCCCGCTCGATCGTCGCTTCGACAACGTCGCCCTCATGGCCCGACGCGCCGGTTACGAACCAGCTTTGTTCGGTTACACCGATCAGTCCATCGACCCTCGTGTGGCCGCAGGTCCCGACGACCCACGATTGTCGTCGTACGAGGGCTTGCTTCCGGGCTTCACGTGGCAGTTGAACCTCAGCGGACCGCATCAACCGTGGGTCGACTTCCTCGCCGCGCAGGGTCACGACGTGTCGCCGGGTCACCTTCATCTTCTCTCGACCGAACACGAACGCCCCGCCGAACACGGCGTGTCGGCATTCACCACCGATCGCATCATCGACTGGTTGAAGCAGCGCGGGTCGAAAGAACCGTGGTTCGTGCACGCCAGCTTTCCTCGATGGTGACGCTCCCACATCGTGGCGGGATGCGGCGTCGTGGGAGTTCGACTGGCGCTACGCACTGATCCCTCTCGATTCGAACCCATGGCCATGGGATCGTCGCCTCGAGGAATGCAACCTGGCCGTCCACCGCACCGACGACACCGCTTACGTGCAATTCGGTGACGGAACATCGATGTGTTTCGATCTGGCCGCCGATCCCACGTGGCGCACCTTGATCACCGATCCCGCGCGAATTCTCGAGATGACTCGACGCATGCTCACGTGGCGTAGTCGTCATCTCGATCGAACGCACACGGGCTTGCTCGTTCAATCCGGTGGTGTGGGCATCTGGCCTCCGGGTGTGGAATGGAAGGAGCCCAACTCATGAATCGTCCGGCTCGAAACGAACGACACGCTCTGTGCGATCTCTTTCTGAAGGTCGGCCCGGACGCACCCACTTTGTGCGCCGGATGGACCACGCGCGACCTCGCCGCCCATCTAGTGGTGCGTGAGACTCGTCCCGATGCAGCCGGCGGAATCTTGATTCGTCGTCTCGCCCCCTACGGCGATCGGGTGCGCGACAAAGTGGCACGCACCGACTGGACCACGCTCGTCGATCGAGTTCGTAACGGGCCACCTCGTCTGTCGCCCATGCGCATTCCAGCCCTCGACGACTT
>RHCK01000268.1 GCA_010030605.1 Acidimicrobiia bacterium | reverse complement strand
CGAAACTGTCGCGGGCCACCTCGCCGTGGAAATCCGAGATTCGCGGGGCCTCGGAGATGACCGACACGTCCTCAGGACGCTTGGAATCGAGAACACGCAACGGATTCTTGAGCAACGTCGCTCGACTCTCGGGTGTCAGGCGATCGATGTTCGACTGAAAGTGCGCCTCGAGGGCAGCGACGAAAGCCGCGCGATCGGCGGGTTCTCCGAGGCTGTTGATCGACAGACTCACCTTGCGCAGGCCGAGGCTGGACAGGAAGCGCCAACCGAGAGCGATCACCTCGACATCGAGCAACGGATCGTCGGCACCCAAGACCTCGATTCCGACCTGGTCGAACTGACGGTAGCGACCCCGCTGCGGCTTCTCGTAGCGAAAGTTGGGCCCGCTGTACCAGACCTTCCACGGAGTCGCCGGACGATGTTGAACGAACGCTCGGCACACACTGGCCGTTTGTTCGGGTCGCAGGGCGACATGGCGTTCGCCCTTGTCCACGAAGTCGTACATTTCTTTGGTGACGATGTCGGTGGCCTCACCAACGCGGTGAAAGACGCCGATGTCCTCGAGTAGCGGTGGCACGATCTGCCCGTATCCGGCCCGAGACACGATGTCGTCGAAGTGGCGCACGAAACGACGCCAACGGGCCGATTCGGGCGGCAGGATGTCCCTCATTCCGGGGCTGGTTTGGAACTCGGGCACGGCTCAAGGCTACCGGTGTCGTCGGTCGCGGACCGTTCCGATTGGCGGGCGTCCGGGGACCGAAATGACTCTCGTCGCCGTCAGTTCTCGCCGTCGGAACGACCGGGAACCGAACGGAACGCGTCGTAGACGCCGTCGATGCGCTTGATCGTGCGGAGCACCGATTCGAGGTGACCGGGGTCGGCCAGTTCGAACTCGAAATGCATCTTGGCGACGCGATCGCCTCCGGTGTGGGTGCTGCATGCGACGATGTTCACGTGCTGTTCGGAGAGAGCGTTGGCGACATCACGCAACAGTCGGGAACGGTCGAGGGCCACCACCTCCACGCCGGCGCGGAAGACGGTTCCCGTCGACGACCCATCCCACTCCACATCGACCAGGCGCGATGACTGATCGTCGGCGAATGAACCGGCGTTCGCGCAATCCGAACGATGAACGCTCACTCCGCGGCCACGCGTGATGAAGCCCATGATCTCGTCGCCCGGAACGGGGGTGCAGCATTTGGACAACCGCACGAGCACATCGTCGAACCCCTCGACATGGATGCCGACATTGTTGCCCTTGCGACGCAGCTCGGCCGGATGACGAACCGACGCCGGAAGGCGTTCGTCGGAGTCGCCGGACTGGAAACGCTGGGTGAGGCGTTGGGCGACGGCGCGCGCGCCCACGTGTCCCTCGCCGATGGCGGCGAGCAAAGTGTCGAGATCGGTGTAGTTCAACGCCGCCATCTCGGCCTCGATTTGCGGACCCTCGAGAACGCGGTTCACCGGTAGTCGTTCCTTGCGAAGTTCGCGGGTGAGTTCTTCGCGCCCCGCTTCGATGAGATCCTCACGGCGTTCGCGGGAGAACCACTGTTTGATCTTATTGCGCGCTTTCGGCGAGGCGATGAACTCCAACCACTCACGCGATGGGCTGGCCGTTTCGACTTTCGAGGTGAAGATCTCGCACGTGTCGCCACTTTTCAGTTGATGCGTGAGGGGAACCAGACGACCGTTGACGCGGGCCCCGATGCACGCGTTCCCGATCTCGGTGTGCACCGAATAGGCGAAGTCGACCGGACACGATCCGAGTGGAAGCGCAACCACGCGTCCCTTGGGCGTGAACACGAAGATCTCGTCCTGGTCGAGATCCGTCTTGAGATTCTCCATGAACTGCGCGGGGTCGACGACGTCGCTCTGCCAGTCGATGATTCGGTTGAGCCAATCGATGTCGGGCGTTTCGTTGCCATCCTTGTAGGCCCAGTGGGCGGCCACTCCCCACTCGGCTCGCTGATGCATCTCGCGGGTGCGGATTTGGATCTCGAGTGGCTTGCCGCCGGGCCCGATCACCGTGGTGTGGAGGCTTTGGTAGAGGTTGAACTTCGGCATCGCCACGTAGTCCTTGAAGCGACCAACGATGGGCTTCCATTTTCCGTGGATGCATCCGAGGGCGGCGTAACAGTCCTTGACCGAATCCACGACGACTCGGATCGCGACGATGTCGAAAATCTCGTCGAACTCTTTGCCCTTCTGGATCATCTTCTCGTAGATGCTCCAGAGGTGTTTGCCGCGACCGGTGACATCGGCATCGATGTTGAGATCGGCGAGTTGGGCGCGAACCTCGGCCATCGCCTTGGCGAGGTACACGTCGCGTTCGGGGCTGCGGGTGCTCACCAGGTGGTCGAGCTCGCTGTAACGCTTCGGGTACATGGAGGCGAACGCGAGGTCTTCGAGTTGTTGCTTCAGACCTTGCATGCCGAGGCGGTGCGCGAGCGGAGCGTAGATGTCGAGTGTTTCGGATGCGATGCGCTGTTGCTTGTCGACCGGCATGGCGGCGATGGTTCGCATGTTGTGCAAGCGGTCGGCCAACTTGATGATGAGGACGCGAAGGTCCTTGGCCATGGCGACCAACATCTTGCGCATCGTGGC
>RHCK01000267.1 GCA_010030605.1 Acidimicrobiia bacterium | reverse complement strand
TGATCGTTCCGTTGTCGACCGACGCCAATGGAAACGAAGTCGTCACCTTCGCGTTCGCGCCGGTGGCCTGATAGTCGACACGTCGTAGAAACAACCAGTCGCAAGGGAGCAGAAATGACCACGGAAGTTGCCATCGTCGGAATCGGAATGCACGAGTTCGGTCGCACCGAAGGTGTCTCGGGCATGGATCAGGGCGTCATCGCGGTGCGCCGCGCATGCGCCGATGCCGGAGTCAGTTGGGAGGACATGCAGTTCGCATTCGGAGGCTCGATGGCCGCCGGCGCGGCCGACACCATGGTGTCGTTGTTGGGCCTCACCGGACTGCAATTCATCAACGTGGCGAACGGCTGTGCCACCGGAGGCTCGGCGTTGTTCTCGGCGTACAACACCATTCGCTCGGGGGTTTTCGACCTCGGTATTGCCGTCGGTTTCGACAAGCACGAGCGGGGTGCGTTCCGCGTGAACACCAAGGGGAGCGGTCTCGGCGACTGGTACGGCGCGTCCGGTCTCGCGCTCACCACGCAGTTCTTCGGAATGAAGATCAACCGCTACATGCACGAGTACGGCATCTCGCAAAGCACGTTGGCCAAGGTGTCGGAAAAGGCCTTCCGCAACGGCTCGATGAATCCGATGGCGTGGCGTCGCAAGCCGATCTCCGAGGAAGAAGTGCTGAACTCGGCGATGCTCTCGTACCCGCTCACGCAGTACATGTTCTGCTCGCCCGGCGAAGGTGGAGTGGCTCTCATCCTGGCGCGCGCCGACAAGGCCCATCTCTACACCGACAAGCCCATTTATCTGAAGGCCGCGGTGGTGCGCAGCCGCCGCTTCGGAAGCTTCGAAGTGTTGGCTCCGTCCATCGCTCTCGAGCACAACGCCGGCCCGACGGTGGACGCATCGAAGGCCGCGTTCGAGATGGCCGGTATGGGTCCCAAGGACATCGACCTCGCGCAGTTGCAAGACACCGAGTCGGGTGCCGAAGTGATGCACATGGCCGAGAACGGTTTCTGCGAACACGGTGAGCAGGAGTTCATGATCCAGGCCGGTGAAACCGAGATCGGCGGCAAGTTCCCCGTGAACACCGACGGCGGGTGCTTGGCCAACGGCGAGCCCATCGGAGCGTCCGGTCTGCGTCAGGTGTACGAGAACGTTCTGCAGTTGCGCGGACAAGCCGGAGCCCGGCAGGTGCCGAACGACCCGAAGACCGCGTACACGCACGTGTACGGCGCTCCGGGCATCTCCGGCGTCACCATCCTGTCGCGCTGAACGGATCACGCGCATGGCGGTTCTGACATCGGCCCATCTCGCCGAGCGAGGCGGTGTCGACGCACTCATCGACGAATATCGGCGCGTCACATGGTCCGAGTTGGACGACCGGGTGAATCGTCTCGTGAACGGGTTGCGCGACGCCGGGTTGACGACCGGCGACACCGTGGCGGTGATCGTCGGAAATCACTGCGAATTCTTCGAGTTGGCGATGGCCTGTGCTCATGGTGGTTGGACCTACGTGCCGGTGAACTGGCACTGGGTGGCCGACGAGTTGGCGTACGTGTTCGCCGATGCCGACGCCAAGGCCGTGTTCGTCGACGAGCGTTTCGCTGACGCGACCGCGGTCGCCTTGCGCGACGAGCGCGGTGCCGGCGTGAAGACCGTGGTCGGTATTCGTTGTGGTTCGAGCGCGGCCGTGGTGAGCGACGCTCGATTCGTCGCGTACGAAGACGTGATCGCCGGCGCATCGGCCGACGAACCCTCCGATCAGATGCTGGGTGGCCCGATGTTCTACACCTCGGGCACCACCGGTCGACCCAAGGGCGTGCGCGGAATGTTGTCCGGTGGCATGTCGCTGACCCCCGACATCATGAAGTTGGTGGCGGCCGGGTTTTCCAACTTCCTTCCCATTCCGGGGCGCACGATGTTGTGCGGTCCCTTCTACCACTCGGCGCAATGGGCGTTCTCCTACCTTCCGATGATCGGTGGTTCGTCGGTGGTGATGCAGCACAAGTTCGACTCGGCCTCGATGTTGGAACTCATCGACTCTCATCAATGCACCAACGTTCATTTGGTGCCCACTCAAATGAAGCGCATGCTCGATCTGCCCGCGGATGTGAAGGCTCGGTTCCGTGGTGATTCGCTCGTCACCGTGTGGCACGGAGCGGCGCCCTGTCCGCCGGCCGTGAAACGTGGATTGATCGAGTGGATGGGTCCGAAGATCACGGAGTATTACGGCAGCACCGAAGGTTCGATCATCTCCACCATCGACGCCGCGAATTGGCTGGCCAAGGGTGGCAGCGTCGGCAAGCCGTTGGACACCGTCGAGGTGATCGTGGTCGACGACGAAGGTAATCGTTTGTCGCAAGGGGCCGAGGGCACCCTCTACTTCCGCAACAAGATGGGCACCGACTTCTCGTATCACAACGACGACGGCAAGACCGCCGCGGCGCACCTGGAGCCCGGCGTGTTCACCACCGGAGACGTGGGGTATCTGGACGGCGATGGTTTTCTGTGGTTGAGCGATCGCAAGATCGACATGATCATCAGTGGTGGCGTGAACATCTACCCGGCCGAGATCGAAGGCGTTCTGGCGGTGCACCCCGCCGTCGAAGACGT
>RHCK01000266.1 GCA_010030605.1 Acidimicrobiia bacterium | reverse complement strand
CGACTTGGGCGGCATCAACAAACCTTCGTCGGCGGTGCGCTGAATCTCGCGCACGGTCACCGGGCGAATCAGCACCCCGGCCGTCGCGCCACCCGAGGTCACGATGTCGCGAACCAATCCGACGCCGTGCTGGTAGGTCACCTCGTGTTTCACGTTCGCCAGCGCGTGCTCCAATCGTGCGCCGTCCAAATCTCGCACCCCGGCGAATTTTTCCGGCTTGGGCACCATGAAAGTTCCCGAACCATCGGCGTGCACGAAGACCAATGCGCCACGGTCGCGCATCTCGTGCGTGATGTCGGGGTTCACCGGCCCGGCCGGCGAGGTTTCGAAGAACTCCGACAAGGCACTCAGCAACGAGTCGGCGTCGATGTCGTTGTACAGACGATGAATCGCGTCGACGCTCAACTGTTCCTCGATCAATTCGCCGATGTAGGTCATGGTCAGCTCCGCCGAACCATTCGTACCCGTGTCGGCGGCGCGTTGTTCGTCGCGGAAGGTGCGACTGATCGCGTAACGATGGTGACCGTCGGCGATCACCACGTCGGCCGAACCGATCGCATTCGAGATGGCCGCCACACGGGCCGGATCGTCGACACGTTCGATGGTGTGCACGACGCCGTCGGCCTCGACCACGCCCGTCACCTCGCCGGGTTCCATGAGGAGATCAGTCAGACCCGCGGCCAACGACAAGCCCCACACGGGCGACAGGTTGGTGAGGGTGGCACGCGTCAGATCCAGGCGATCGGTCTTGGCCTTGGGGGTGGTGCGTTCATGGGGCAACACGCCGCCGGCTCCCTCGTCCACCACCTCGAGCGCCCCGATGACACCGACGGTGGTGCGGGGTCGACCGGACTCGTCGCGAAACGACATGCGGTAGATCGAGAACGACGGACGCGAGTCGCGCACCAGAACTCCGTTGGTCACCCAGGCGCGCAACACGGTGTTGGCGTCGGCGTAGCGAGTGGGACCGTCGGATTCGCGGGGCACGTCCACGTGAACGATGTTGTTCTCGTGCCGAGCGGCCAATTCGGCGCGGTCACTCTCGGACAACACGTCGTAGGGCGGGGCGGCCACGGCGTTCAGATCGGTGGTGGCGTAGCGCAGTGCGGTGAACGGTTCGAAACGGGGCACCCCTCTAGGTTGTCACCTCGGGTGGCAGAATCACTACCTCATGAAGCCGGTGATCCTGTGCGACCTCGACGGCGTGGTGTGGTTGGCCCATCGCCCGATTCCCGGCTCAGCTGAGGCCGTGGCGGAATTGCGCGCGGCCGGTCATCGGGTGCTGTTCGTGACGAACAATTCCTCGGCCACCATCGCCGCTCAGGAGAACGCGTTGGCCACGGTCGGCATCGAGGCCCACGGCGACGTGGTGACCTCGGCCATGGCGGGCGCGCACGTGTTGTCGGCGGGCGAACGCGTGCTGATTTGTGGTGGTCCGGGTATCCACGAAGCGGTGGCGGTGGTGGGTGCCGACGTGGTGTCGCACGATGACGTCGACCGTGGAGCACGAGTGGACACGGTGTTGGTGGGCTTCCACCGTGATTTCGACTACGAGATCATGCGTCGTGCCGCGGGGGCGGTGCGAACCGGCGCTCGACTGGTGGGCACCAACGACGACGCCACGTATCCGACGCCTGAGGGCCCGATCCCGGGTGGGGGCAGCATCTTGGCGGCCATCAGCACCGCCGCCGGTTGTGCACCCCTGGTGACGGGTAAGCCGTATTCGCCGATGGCCGATGTCGTGCGGGCCATCGAGTCGGGGGTGGACGAACGAGCCGTGATGGTGGGGGACCGACCCAGCACCGACGGCGCCTTCGCCACCACGTTGGGCTGCCGATACGCGTTGGTGCGCTCGGGTGTCACCGCGGCGCACCTGAGCATCGCCGACGATCCGGCGTGGTTCGACGGTTCGACGCCATGGTTGGACGTGGCGGACTTGGAGGCGGTGGCCCGCGTCGTGTTGTCGCAAGACTTCTGACCGGATTGGTCGGGTGACACACCATCGACTGGGGCGAATATCGCCCCTCGTGACACGGGTAGCGTTACCTCATGGCGAAGAATCAGATCTCCAAGAATTCGTTGAAGAAGTTGCTCGATTCGGTGACCCCGATGGCGCCTGACGCGGCCGAGAAATTCGTGCGCGATTTGCTGAAAGCCGGCGACGAACGCCGTCGCGACGCCGAGAAGATCGTGGCCGAAGTGGCCACCGTGGCGCGTCGTTCGGCCGAGCAGTTCTCGGTGGCGGTGCAAAAAGAAGTAGCCAAGCAACTCGGTCGTTTGGTGGTGCGCATCGATCAGGTGGAAAAGCAAGTGGAAACCCTGAACAAGAATCTGGAAGCCACTCGCGCGTTGTTGGTGGCCGCGGCCGCCAAGGGATTGTCGAAGACGTCCGGGTCGGTGTCGACGGCGTCATCGGCGACGAAGACGAGTGCGAAGAAGACCGTGGCGAAGAAGACCGCGGTGAAGAAGCCGGTCGCGAAGAAGTCCCCCGCGAAGAAGAGTCCGGCAAAGAAGCCGGCGGCGAAGAAGAGCACCGCTCCGACGTCCTGAGATCATCCATCTCGGAGATCGACTTTCATCGTGTCCCGTCGCCAACGGCTCGACGCCGA
>RHCK01000265.1 GCA_010030605.1 Acidimicrobiia bacterium | reverse complement strand
ATGGGAGCAATCGCTCTGGAAAAACGCCGCCAAGGTGGGAACAATCAAAGCCGGCGCGATCCAGGCCCCTCCGGGGGCCCTTGTTCTTTTCGAGAACTTCCTCGCCGAGATTCAGGCTCGTGGCTTCAAGATTCGTGACGTCATTGGCTACAACTTTCGTTGCACATCGAACACCCGCAAGGACTGCCAGGGACTGTCATTGAAGTCGTTGTCGAACCATGCGTGGGGACTCGCGATCGATTTCAACGTGTCGGCCAATCCCGAGATTCGTTACGCGCCGACGGCCGAGAACGGAGCTTCGACGGCATGTGCCGTTCCGATGCGCACCGACATTCCGAAGTGGGTCGTCGACACCGCACAGAAGTGGGGGCTTCTGTGGGGTGGCTACGGTTGGAACGGCGGATGTCCGACTCCGGCGAGCCAGACGTCGAGCATTCTTCGTGATCCGATGCATTTCGAGTTTCGTGGCACGGCCGAGGACGCGGTGAACATCGCTCGCTTCAACGGAGTGTCGGTGAACCGCTACTGCAGCAATCAGGTCGAGGGCACCAACACCGTGCGAGTGTGCACGTGGGCCGACCGCCCGCAGGCCGGCTGGCGCACCCCGATCGTGTTGTCGGCACCGGCCGGAGCGACGGCCGCTTTGGTGAACATCACGCTCACTGGTGCGAGCACCGACGCCTTCGTGACCGCGGAGCGTTGCGACATTTCGATCACGGGTGAACGAGGTTGGTCCAACGGCAACGTCGGTCGCGGTGCGACGGTCGCCAATTTGTCGGTGGTGCCGCTCGATTCGCTCGGGCGATTCTGCATTTACAACTCGCACCCCATGCACGTGATCGTCGATGCCCAAGGTTTCTTCGTGCCGTCACGTGCGGCCGGACCGAATGCCGGAAAGTTCACTCTCGTCACACCGACTCGGGTGCTCGACACTCGCAAGGGAGATCGTTGCGACGCATCCGGTGTGTGTCGTTTGGGCGGCAAGGCCACGACGACCGGTTTGAACGGCGTGCCCGTGCCGCAAGCCCCAGCCGGCGCGGTCGCCTTGCTGGCGAACGTCACGGTCACCGACACGTCGGCTCAAGGCGGATATCTGACCGCCGATTCGTGCGAGTCGCTCACGGCGCGTGGACAGACGAGCTCGAATCTGAACTTCGGGGCCAATGATGTCGTTTCGAACCTGGCGATCGTGACGATGGGCAACGTCGGAGCGACCCGTGGATTCTGCACCGCGACCACCGGAGATCTGCATCAAATCGTCGATGTTCAAGGTGCGTTCTCACCCGCGGGGCAATGGGGTTTCACGATGACCGAACAAGCCCGACTGGTGGACACGCGCAAGTGCTACGTCGACGGTTGTGGAGTCCGGCGCCCAACCGGTGGAGTTCTGCGTCTGCAGGCACCCGCCGGTGCCTCGGCGGTTCTGGTGAACATCACGCTCACCGACAGCGTGGGCGGTGGCTACGTGCAGGCCGACAAGTGCTCGACGTTCGCCCCGAGCACCGAGACCGCATCGAACGCCAACGTGGTTCCCGGTCGCACATCGGCGAACCTCGCCGTGGTGCCCGTCGATGCCGATGGATCCTTCTGTCTCTACACCTCGGTCGCCACGCACATGATCGTCGACGTCCAAGGAACTTTCTCGCCGTCGGGTGATCTACGGTTCGTCTCCATGAATGCCGAGCGTCGTTTCGATTCGCGTCAGAACGCCGGCTGAGGTCCACGACTCGTGCGGGTGCTCACCTGGAACCTTTGGTACGAGTTCGGGCCATGGGAGAGTCGCCAATCGGCGATCCGTCGCGTGATCGAGCGCGAGGACCCCGACGTGATCTGTTTGCAGGAAGTGTTCTGCACACGCACATCGACGTCCACCTATTCATTCGCGGAACGTCTCGCGAACGAACTGGGCCATCACTCCGTCACCTCCGACGGTCCGTGGTTTCCTCGTCGTGAACCGACGGTGGCGGGGGAGGAGACGGCGATGGGGAATGCCATCATCTCGCGGTGGCCCATCGAGTCCCACGGTCAGATCACCCTTCCAGGCAAGGACGACGACGCCGGATATCGCAAGGCCGTTCACGCTCGAATTGCCACGCCGTGGGGTTCGTGGCCGATTGTCAGCACCCACCTCAATCATCGTTTCGATGAATCCGCGGTCCGTCTGCGCCAAGTCGACGCACTCGCTGATCTGATCGTCGAGCTGCGGGGAGATTCGGCGACCGATCTGCCGGTGGTGGTGGGCGGAGATTTCAATGCCGTTCCCGACAGCGACGAGATCCGTCGACTCACCGGGCGGACGACGACGCGTCATGCGAATCTCGTTCTCTCCGACGTGTGGGAACAATGCGGCGACGGCACGGGACACACATGGCGCTCCGATAACCGGTACCAAACGGATGCCAACTGGCCCAATCGTCGATTGGACTACGTCTTCGTCAGCTGGCCGCGCCCCAAGCCGATGGGGCATCCTCGTCGCGCTTGGTTGACCGGCGTCGAACCGGAGGACGTCGATGGTTCGAGCGTGCAACCGAGCGACCATGCGGCGGTCGTCGTTGACCTGCGAACCGAGTGACCGAGTCGTCGACGAACTCCCACCGACGCGTCACCGACTAGTTTCGT
>RHCK01000264.1 GCA_010030605.1 Acidimicrobiia bacterium | reverse complement strand
ACCAGACTCATTCAATTCGATGACCTCGACCATCAACTCGGGATTCGGAACCTGGGATGACGGCAAGTACTTGTCGGACTCCAAGTAGAAACGGCGCTTGGGGATGACGTACTGCTCCATCAGGATGCGCTGGGCCTGCTCGAGAGATTGGCTGGCCCCGTACTGACCCCACTTGCTTCGATCAAGTTCGGCATCGCCAGCCATCAGAGCGAACAATTCCGCCACGCGCTGCTCGAGGTAACCCGGTGCGAGAAATTGGTCGGCCAAGGTTCGCGTGCGACGATCGACGAGAACTCGGAAATGGTCGTTGTCAAGGAATATTCCCGCCATCCGATTTCCGTTCGGGTAGTCCATCCACGGATCAGCCCTCACCTCGTCACACCGAGCGTTGCACGGACTCGCGTAACGCCGACCGAAGTTGAGATCGAAATCGATCGGCAACAATCGCCATCTTTCATCCTTGGGATCGAAAACCACGAAGTAGTTCTTGTGTTGCCACTCGGGATGCTGGACGATTCGCATCGTTGCGATGGCTTCGATCACCTGCGGGATGTCGATGTGCTCGTATGCGAAGCGAACCAGATCATCGCCCTTCAACGTGCCGAGAGTCTCGATGAGATCGCGTAGCTGCTGATCGTTGTCGTCAGCGTACGTCTGCGAGTAACGCTCATAATGCGCGCTGAAGATGTCTCGTGGTAGATCGAGATTTCCGAGGTTGAGTTTCGACACCTTTTCGGCCTTGTAGACCAAAGAGTCGGCCGACAAACCGATCTTGTCGCGCCAATCGGCATCCGCTGATTCGCCATACATGTACAGGCCGAAGAATTCGCCGTTCTTCTCCAACCGGACGGGGAAAACCTGTTGAAAGACCCCTCCGGACAAGGCCTGCATGTCGGACGTGAGGATTTCGCGGGAGTACGACTTGTCGGTGGCGGCGGGAAGAAGATCGAACTCATCGACCGGCTCGTCGAGGAGTCCGTCCATGTCCCATTGATGACCCGCGGGCAACATCACCTTCCACTTGCGCTTCTTGTTCGAACGCGCCTGATTGCCCTTGATACGTATGGTCACGTTGTCCATGATTTGGCCATTGACCGCGAAGACCGCCGGAAAGCCATCGTCACCATGCAATGTGGTCTCGATGCGGGCCACTTCGTACACATCATCCGGAATGAACCACTGAAATCTCGTCAATGGAGACGGCGAGTCGGGCTCACTCGCGACGACGGTGCCCGTGTACATCGCCCCATCACCAACTCGCGGGAACCGACCGATCGTCGATCCCTGCGACACCTCGAGCCGGAAACGCACCAACTCTCCCGCTTGCTGTCCGGGGATGGTGGCCTCCATCCGATTTCCATCTACCGCCATCTCGACCGCGATCTCGTCACCGAAGCCGACTCGGTAGTACAGAGTGGCCGACGTGGGTGCGGTTCGACCGGTGGCCGACACTTTCAACGCTTCGCCGGGTTGCGGGAGGATCTCGAATTCGGCCCGATCGACGATCGGCAGCAGACCCGCTCCGGCGACCGCTTCCGATACGCCCGGACTTGCCGCTCGCGACTCCCAGTTGCCGGGCTCCAATCCGGACTCGATCGAATCTCGACGGTGTAGCGAGTCCCCGTGGCCGTCCGCCAACGCCGGCCACGGCTGGCGATCCTCGTAACGCACCACGTCGTGGACGAGTAGATCATCGGACACCACACGCAGTCGGTCGCTGTTGCGGGCCAAACGCGAAAGCCCACTCGGGTCCGACAGGAGATAGGTCGATGACGGAGGCACGATCGTCGAACTCGTCCAACACCACTCCACACCTTCGACACACCATCCGTTCAGGTCGATGGGTGCACTCGTCGTGTTCAGGAATTCGATGTACCGAGCCGCAGGATTGTCGTCTTCGGGGTGGTAGTTGATTTCCGTGATGACGATGTCACCGATCGTCGCTCGTTCGGCGAGCACGAATGCCGCACCCGGAGTTGGTGGTGCGGACGACCAAGCCAAAGGATCCGATCCGTCGAGAGAAAAGTCGGTGCGTTGCAGCGAGTGCCCCCCGCCATCGGCCAACTCCGACCAGGGCTCACGATCGGTGTACGAAACCATGTCGAAGGTCTGTCCGAGCGGATCGACCAATTCCAAGTCGTCGGCTTTGTTCGAAAGAGATCCCCCGAAGGTCGGTTGGTCGATCACCAAGAATGCATCCCGGGCCAAGATCACGGACTCCTGAAAACAGAAGTCGATCCCGTCGATGCACCACCCTTGTAACTGGATGTCGCCGCCACCTCGATTGACAATCTCGACGAATTCATCCTCTTCGCGGTCGGCCGGGGCGTGATAGTGGACCTCGGAGAAAAGGACGTCCACTTCGAGTGGTGTCGGCGCGGGCGCCGGGGTCGATGACTCGTTCGACGTCGTCGTCACCTCTTTGGATGAGCACGACGTGATGACCTGCGCTATGGACGACAATGAGACCGTCATGGCCAAAGCCACACGAACCGAGCGAACTGATCGGATTCGGACCCGGGTCACCGACTCACTCTAGAAGTCTCGTCGTCCTTCTATACACTGACGAAACGGGGGTTGGTGATGGGAAATCTCGATTCGGGCGAATTGATCCGGGATCTGGCGTTGAACCTCGTCTCG
>RHCK01000263.1 GCA_010030605.1 Acidimicrobiia bacterium | reverse complement strand
CTCGGCTTGGCGATGCGCCGGAATCAAACCAAGAACCGGACGCACCGTCATCTCTTCGACACCAGCGACACCGGCACCGACGTTTCGGCGGCCTGCTTGGCGTGGTAGCTCGAACGCGTCAGCGGACTCGATTCCACGTGACCGATCCCCAACTCCTCGCCCAACGTCTTCCAACGTGCGAATTCGTCGGGATGGATCCAACGTGCGACCGGCAGGTGATTGGAGGTCGGTCGCAAGTATTGGCCGATGGTCACGATGTCGACGCCGATGCCCGCCAGATCGGCCAGACAGCCGTCGACTTCCTCGACGGTCTCCCCCATCCCCAACACCAAGCCGGACTTCACCACCAACCCGGCCGATTTCGCACGGGCGAGCACACCGAGACTGCGGGCATAGCCGGCCGACGGTCGCACGGCTCGCTGAAGCCGAGCCACGGTTTCGATGTTGTGATTGAAGACATCCGGTCGCGCCGCCACCAGAAGATCGATCGACGACGCGTCACCCTTGGCATCGGACACCAACGTTTCCACCTTGGTGTGCGGAGTGCGTTCACGAATGGTCCGCACGCAGTCGGCCACGTGCGCGAAACCACCGTCGGCCAAATCGTCGCGCGCCACCATTGTGAGCACCGCGTACGACAAACCCATGCGATCCACCGCTTCGGCCACTCGCGCGGCTTCATCTGGTGCCGGCGCCTCGGGCTTTCGCGTGTCCACCAAACAGAAACCGCACGCGCGGGTGCACCGTTCGCCGAGCACCATGAACGTGGCAGTGCCGTCCTTCCAACATTCGGACAGGTTCGGGCATCCCGCTTCTTCGCAGACCGTCACCAGATCGAGGTCGGCCAGCGTGCGCTTGATGCGCAACACGTCCTCGCCGATGTTCACTCGCGGTCGCAGCCATTCGGGTTTACGGTTCGCTATGTCGAGACCCGATTCCACTCCGGCGTCGGCCAAACGACCCAACAGGCGCACGGGTTCGCCCGGTCCTTCGCCCCGCGAGAAACGCGACAGGTCCTCGGGACGATGAACCCAGGCCACATCCTGACGATCGGTTGTTCCCTCACCCCACTTCTCGGCGGCGAGGCGAGCCACGATGTCGACGACTTCCTTCATCGAGACATCGAAGCCTTCTTCGCGCAACGAAGTCACCGGAAATTCTCCGATGCCGCAGGGCACGATGTGCTCGCGCATGAACGTCATGTCGGGGTCGATGTTCAAGGCGAATCCGTGCATCGTTCGGCCGTGGGCGAGACGCACGCCGATCGCGCTGATCTTGCGCACGCGATCGGTGCCGACATCGAGCCACACGCCGGCGAAACCCTCCATGCGTCCAGCGCCGCGCACACCGATCTCGGTCAGGGTGTCGATCACCAGTTGTTCGACCTCGCACACGTGTTGGGACGCTCCGATGGCATTGTCGATGTTGAGGATCGGATACCCCACCAGTTGACCCGGACCGTGATAGGTGATGTCACCGCCGCGTTTGACGGCGACAAAGTCGGCTCCGACGGCGGCCGGTTCGCATTTCAGGTTTTTATCGAGTTCGGCGCGCGGACC
This sequence comes from Acidimicrobiia bacterium, assembly GCA_010030605.1. GTDB lineage: Bacteria > Actinomycetota > Acidimicrobiia > Acidimicrobiales > Ilumatobacteraceae > Casp-actino8. The sequence goes on along the minus strand of RHCK01000263.1, from coordinate 1,081 downwards.
GTAGGTGAACACGTGCGGATGCTCGAGCAACAACAGGTGCGACTCGGAACCGTTCTCGAACAGCGCCGTCTGCAACTCCAGGGCTTCGCGATAAGCGACGCGCCCGATCCAGCGAACGCGCAACATGGACTAGATCTCGCTCGACCAGTCGCGGGTTTCGAGAATCTCCTTCACGCGAACGAGGAACCCGGCCGCATAGGCGCCGTCGAAAGCCCGATGATCCCAACTCATGGCCAGGTGACCAACCGGGTGAATGGCGATGCTCTCGCCGCCACCGGGCACCGACACCACGACCGGCTTGCGCACGATCGCATCGGTGGACAGGATCGCCACCTGCGGCTGGTTGATGATCGCCATGGTGAGCACGCTGCCCGCCGAACCGTTGTTGGAGATGGTGAAGGTGCCGCCCTGAATCTCGTCGGGCCCGAGCTTGCGACTCTTGGCTCGCGAGGCGAGGTCACTGATCTCGCGAGCGATGGCTCGCAGGCGCTTGCCTTCGGCGCTGCGGATGACGGGAACGAGCAAGCCCTGTCCGTCGAGGTCGACGGCGATGCCCAGATCGACGTAGCGATGAACGACGAGGTCGGTTCCCGAGATGCTGGCGTTCATGTGCGGGAAATCGGCCAAAGCGTCGACGACCGCGCGCGAGATGAACGGCAGATACGTCAGGCTGAAGCCCTCGGCCGACTTGAACTCGTCCTTCGTACGTGCCCGGGTTTGGTCGACATTGAAGTAGTCCACCTCGACCACGCTGAACGCGTGCGGGCTGACACCTTTCGACATGACCATGTGCGAACCGGTGAGTTGACGAATCTTCGACAACGTCACCACCTCGTCACGTTCGCCGATGCGCACCACGGGCGCCGGCGCCGGGGTTGCCGCCGGTGACGGTGTCGCGATCGGAGCCGGCGCGGGAGCCGACGTCGGTGCAGGAGCGGGAGCAGCCGGTGCCGGCGATGCGGCGGCCAACTTGTCGATGTGATCCAACACGTCTTCGCGCGTGATGCGACCACCGGGACCGGTGCCCGTGATGCTGTCGACGTTCACGTTGTGTTCGGCCACCAAACGACGCACCACCGGC
>RHCK01000262.1 GCA_010030605.1 Acidimicrobiia bacterium | reverse complement strand
AGCGCGTCATGGCTTGCCGGCCATCATCGCGTGTCGCATCTTGGCCACGGCCGCATTCCTCGGTGTCGACTCGTTCGTGCCACTCGCCGCCGACCGCATTCATGGTGCGTCGGCCACCGCCCAAGGTTTCGTCATCATCGGAGCCGCGGTGACGTGGAGCATCGGTTCGGCCATCGTGTCGAAGATGCCGTCGTTGCGTCCGCAACGAAGTGCGCTCGTCGGATTCCTGTTCATTTCATTGGGCATCGCCTCCACCTCGTTGGTGGTGAACGCCTCGTGGCCATTACCCGCCACCTTCGCCACGTGGTGTTTGGCCGGACTCGGAATGGGGTTGTTGTTCGTCCCCACGTCGGTGGCGGCCATGACCCATGCCGAACCCGGCCGCGACGGATCGGTCGCGAGTCAAGTGAACCTTGCCGACAGCATCGGATTCAGCCTGATGGGCGGTCTCGGAGGGGCGTCGGTCGCCATCGCGGACCGCGGCTCGTGGTCCTTGCGCACCGGATTGACGGTCAACTTCGTCGCGGCGTTGTGTTTGGCCGTGATCGGAGCGTTGCTGGCTCATCGGATACGAGCCCGCACGAGCACGGTGGCGGAATCATCCACCGATCGTGGAATCATTCCGACATGACCACCACCACAGGACCACTCCACGGCGTCAAAGTGCTCGATCTGTCCGTGATGATCTCCGGACCATTGGCCGGAATGATTCTGGCGGACCAAGGTGCCGACGTCATCAAGGTCGAGTCCCCCGGCATCGGTGACTTCATGCGTTATCTCGGTTCGTCGAAGGGAGGCATGACCGGAATCTTCCTCAACAACAATCGCGGGAAGCGTTCGATCGTCATCGACCTGAAGAAGCCCGAAGGCATCGCGCTCTTGAAGCAACTCGCCGCCACCGCCGACGTGGTGATCCAGAACTTCCGTCCCGGTGCCGTCGAACGATTGGGGATCGGATACGAGGACCTGCGGGCCGTGAACCCCCGCCTCATCTATTGCAGCATCAGCGGATACGGCCCCGACGGACCGTCGAGCGGTCATCGGGTGTACGACAACGTGATCCAGGCCGCCTCCGGTTTGGCCAGTGTTCAGACCGATCCGCGCAACGGAGAGCCCGCGTTGTTCCGCACGCTCATCTGCGACAAGGTGACGTCGCTGACCGCCGCCCAAGCGATCTCCACCGCGCTGTTCGCGCGAGCCGCCGGCAATGCCGAAGGTCAACACATCGTGTTGGCCATGCTCGACGCCGCGGTCGCGTTCATGTGGCCCGACTCCGGAATGGATGCGGTGCTTCTGGACGACGACGCCAATCGCACCCCGACCATCGGCGAGAACTACGGCATCACCCGACTCAAGGATGGATTCGCCGCCGTGTCGGTGGTGAGCGACGACGAGTTCCGTGGACTGTGCGCCACCTATGGTCGACCGGAGTTGGCCGATGACCCTCGCTTCGCCACGATGATGGCCCGCGGACAGAACGCGTCACAGCTCGTTCCGTTGATGGCCGAATTGAACGCGTCGATGTCGGCCGATGATTTCGTGCGCAACGCACACGCCAATGATGTTCCGGCGGCCTCGGTGGTGAGGATCCCCGATCTGCCCGGGCAACCTCAGATCGTAAACAACGCCGTGTTCGTGGAGCGCGAGCACCCAACCGCGGGACGAGTTCGTGAACCGCGACCGGCGGCCCGATTCTCGGCGACGCCGGCCCGCGTCGGCGACTTCGCGCCCGTGGCGGGGCAACACAGCGACGAAGTGGTGGCCGAGATCGGCCTCGACCCCACCGCCCTACGCGAGGCAGGAGTCATTCATTAGGAATGACGACCATCAAGAACGTCATTCGTTGACGACCCTCGAGAACGTCATTCATTAGGAATGACGACCATCAAGAACGTCATTCATTAGGAATGACGACCGTCAAGAACGTCATTCGTTGAATGACAACGAATGACGACGGTCGAGAACGTCGCAACGACCGGGTCTTGATGAAAACCTGACGAAGCGCCCCTCGGGGCGGACCGATAACCGTCTCAGCGCGAGATGGGACCGGTTCATGAGGACGAGAACGACAGCAAGAGACTCGGGGTCGAGCCTGGTCGAAACCGTGATCGCCGTCTCCTTGATGGGTCTGGTGGTGGCGGGCGTTCTGGGCGCCATGTGGTCCTCGGTGCGACTCTCCCGCTTCTCCGATGATCAAGCCAAGGTCGAAGCGGTGCTCGGGAGTGCCGCCGATCGTTTGGCCAACTACGCGTACATCCCCTGCCCCACCATCAGCGGCAACGGTGGATACCTCCCCATCGTTCAAGCGGCCGCCGGAACCGTGGATTGGCCGTCGTCCACGGTGACCTTGACCTCGGTCCGCTTCTGGTCGCCCACGTCCACGTCGACCGGCACCTGGAGCACCACCAACGGACTCACCAACGGTGAATGCAACGAAGCGGCCTCGCTCACCACCGCGCGCACCCTGCAGCTCGTCACCATCGAGGTCACCTCCCCGTCGGGTTACCGCAAGACCCTCGAGGTGGTGAAGAACAATGTGTTCCCGCGAATCATCTCGTGACACTCGCGACCGGGGCATGACCCTGGTCGAGTTGCTCGTCACCGTCACCATCCTCGGCGTGATCATGTCGTCGCTCGCCGC
>RHCK01000261.1 GCA_010030605.1 Acidimicrobiia bacterium | reverse complement strand
CCCAGGTCGCCAAGTCGGCAACGGTGCTCCACAGTCCGCCCATCGGCGAAATCTCTCCGTCACTCAATGGTTCGGGGCCGTCGTGAATCGTTTGGCCGTCCTGAACTCGGTGCGGTCGCGCCGACGGGGTGTTCGGTTCGTCCCAGGTGGTGTTCGACATGCCGAGCGGACGTAACAGGCGTTCCTCCACGTGGTCTCGCACGCGCCGGCCCGTCACCTTGAGCACCACCCGCCCAATCATCGCGAATCCGAGATTCGAGTATTCGAACGCCTCGCCGGGCTTCACCGCGAAACGAACGCCACTGTCGTACACGTCGTTCATGAAGTCGATCGACGCATCCAGATGGCGATCGGCCCATGCGTCGTCGGTGGCCATCCCCGCACTCATGCTCAACAAATGCCGCAACGTGATCGGAGCGGAATCACCGGGACCGCGCACTGATGCCAGTTCCGGTACGTAGTCGGCCACTGGATGGTCGAGCGACAACACGCCTTCGTCGCGCAATCCCAGAACGGCGGCCGCCGTAAAACTCTTGGTCATCGAGGCGATGCGAAACGGTGTGTTTTCATCGATGCCCTCGCCCTGCGAACCCGCTGTGGCCAACGACCCATCGACGACCACACCCCAGGCCATCGCCGGGGTCCTGCATTCGTCGATGCTGCGTTGCGCCAGGGGCGCGACAATGTCGGCCATCGACGTCACGAAGGGCGACTGTACAGGTGACGACGTGGGGCGGGCAGGGATCGAACCCGCGACCCAGGGATTATGAGTCCCCTGCTCTAACCGACTGAGCTACCGCCCCAAATGGCGCAGGGCCCGCCGAGGCGGACCCTGCGTTGTGCTCCGAGAGCAGGGCTCGAACCTGCGACCCGCTGATTAACAGTCAGCTGCTCTGCCAACTGAGCTATCTCGGAAGGCGTGTCCGAGGTTATCAGGATCGCCGGATTCGCCCACGGGCGACCCCTCAGTCGAGTTCGATGGGTTCCTCGTCGGCCGCGGTGAATTCGGCCGCGTCCTTGTCGCCCAAACCGGCGGCGATGCGGACCTTTTCGGCCACTTCCACCATGACTTCGGTGTTCTCCATGAGGTAGTTCTTGGCGTTCTCGCGACCCTGACCCAACTGCTCACCGTCGTAGGTGAACCATGCGCCTGACTTCTTGACGATGCCCAGGTCGACCGCCATGTCGAGCACCGAACCTTCGCGGCTGATGCCCTTGCCGTACATGATGTCGAACTCGGCCTGACGGAACGGCGGGGACACCTTGTTCTTCACAACCTTGACGCGCGTGCGGTTACCCACCACTTCGGCGCCGTCCTTGATGGACTCGATGCGACGAATGTCGAGGCGAACCGACGAGTAGAACTTCAGAGCGCGGCCACCCGGGGTGGTTTCGGGCGAGCCGAACATCACGCCGATCTTCTCGCGCAACTGGTTGATGAAGATGGCGATGGTGTTGGACTTGTTCAAGTTCGCGGTGAGTTTGCGCAGAGCCTGGCTCATGAGCCGCGCCTGCAAACCGACGTGGCTATCGCCCATGTCGCCTTCGATTTCGGCCTTCGGGGTGAGGGCCGCCACCGAGTCGATGACCACCACGTCGAGCGCGCCCGAGCGGATGAGCATGTCGGCGATTTCGAGGGCCTGTTCGCCGGTGTCGGGCTGCGAGATGAGCAGCTGGTCGATGTCGACGCCGATGGAACGGGCGTAAATGGGATCCATGGCGTGCTCGGCGTCGATGTAGGCACAGATGCCGCCATTGCGTTGGGCCTCGGCCACCACATGCATGGCCAAGGTGGACTTACCCGAGGACTCCGGTCCGTAGATCTCGACGACGCGGCCGCGCGGCAAGCCACCCACGCCAAGCGCCACGTCGAGGGCCAGGGCGCCAGTGGGGATGGCCTCGATGGCCATGTTGGTCTTCTCGCCCATCCGCATGATGGACCCCTTGCCGTACTGCTTGTCGATCTGGGCCAAGGCCATGTCGAGGGCCTTCTCACGGTCGTTGCTCATTGCTCTGCCTTTCTGTCGGGTGTGTGCTGACTGTTTGATGATCTGGACCTTACGAACGGGGTGTGGCAGGCATTCGCGGTGCCTGTGACCTCGCTGTTTGGCGAATGACAGGAGCGTAACTACGAACGAGTGTTCGGTCAAGCATTCACCAAACGAACACGTGTTTGCCCTGCTCAGGGGGTGGTGTCGCGGTGGGTGTTCGCCCACGAAAGTGCGTCGGAGGCCTCGTCGGCCGACAGCGGCCGAACCCGAAGGTCGATGGCCGACCACAGGGTGTGCGTGATCGGCCACGTGGCAACCGGGATCACGATGGCCGACACCATCAAGATCACGTACAACGTCACTACCGGCACATCGGGGATCGTGATCGCCACGGCAACGCCCATGCACAACATGATGAGCCCGATGTTCACCGTGATCGCCACCGTCATCGAACCCAACTCGTGCCCATCAACCCCGCGCGTGCGCCGCAATCCGCACCCGACACAACGTTCGCCTTGTTTGAAGAACGAATGGAACCACGCTCGTCGATCAGCGCAACGGGGACATCGACGCACCAGGGCACGAAAGATCATGCGGGCGAACGTCGGCGATGTCGACGGCGATGAAGATCTCGAAGACGGCGACGTCAC
>RHCK01000027.1 GCA_010030605.1 Acidimicrobiia bacterium | reverse complement strand
GGTCATCAGAGGTCGTTCTTCTATCCGAACTACACCAGTATCCACCGCTTCGCGGCCGCTCGTAGCGGAGAGCGAAGCATCGTGACCCTGAACGAGACATCCCACTTGCGCGGAAGCGGACTTCCGATCGGTCTGTTCCAGCGCTGAAACCGGTAGACAACGAGCATGCCCGTCGACGACCTTCTCCAACACCTCGATCGTTCGGTCTCCCCCGCGCACTCCACGGCGCATGCGGCGCGGAAATTGGCGGATGCCGGATTCGTCGAGGTGCCCTTCGATCGTTTGGCGAAGGACATTCCATCCACGGGATTCGTACGTGACGGTGGACTGCTCCTCGCATGGCACGGAAACGCCGGACCGTTCCGCATCGTCGGCGCACACACCGACAGCCCAACGTTGCGCCTGAAGCCTCGCCCCGATGCCGCGTCGTCGGGATGGAAGCAGATGGCCGTCGAGGTGTACGGGGGCATTCTGAACAATTCGTGGCTCGACCGTGATTTGGCGGTGGCTGGGCGATTGGTCCTGCGTTCCGGAGAGACGATTCTCGTCGACACGGTCGAACCCGTTGCCCGAATTCCTCAACTCGCGGTGCACCTCGACCGGGACGTGAACGAACGTGGCTTGGTCCTCGATCGCCAGGCTCACCTGACGCCGGTGTGGGGATTGGGCGTGGCGAATGATGGCGAAATTCTGGAGATGATTTCCGGCCATCAAGGAGTTCGGGCATCCGATGTGTTGTCGCACGACCTCGTCATGTACGACGTAACGCCGGCTCGAATATTCGCCGACGGAACATTGCTCGCCTCCGGGCGTCTCGACAACCAGATCTCGTGTTGGGCGGCCACCGAGGCCCTGGTTCGGACGGCCGCGTCCGGCGCGACTCACAGTTGCTCCGTGATCGCCTTGTTCGATCACGAGGAAGTCGGCAGTGAATCGACGCACGGGGCCGCTGGCCCGCATCTCGAGTGGTTGCTCCGACGACTCGTGGGGAACAATGCGAGTCAGTTCGCCGAGACCGAATTTCGTGACCGATGTGTCTCCTCGATGTGCGTTTCGGCCGACAACGCGCACAGCGTGCATCCGAACTACCCGGATCGCCACGAACCCGGACACCGACCGATTGCCAATGGTGGCCCGGTCGTGAAGTCGAACGCCAATCAGCGGTATGCGACCACGGCCCAAACCGCGGCCGCATTCAAGCGAGCGTGCGAGGGCGCCGGAGTGCCGACTCAGGACTTCGTGAGTCGCAACAACGTTCCGTGTGGTTCGACGATCGGACCGATCACCTCGACACGGCTCGGCATTCCCACCGTCGATGTTGGCGTCGCCCAACTCTCGATGCATTCGGCCCGTGAAATGTGTGGCGCGCGCGACCCCGAACTACTCGCACGATCGCTCGAGGCCTTCAACCGTTCCTGATCAGGAGCCCGCCTTGCGGATCGCCTCGTCGAGCAGGCCCTGAAGACGCTCGTGCAGTTGCAGCGAAATCTCCTTCACGGCTGCTCTCGGCATACGCCCGTCGACCGAAGGTGGCGCCGGGATCGGTTCGCCAATGATCACCACGACCTTGTGCGGATGGATGAACTTGGCTCCCTTGCCCATGACCTTTTCACTGCCACCGATACCGACCGGAACGATCGGGACGCCGGCCTTGCAGGCGATGTAGGCCGCACCATCCATGAGCGGTTCCACGATGGGCCCGGCCTTGCGTTCGCCTTCGGGGAAGAGCACCAACGGCTCACCTGATTGCAGAACCTGAATGCCACGGGTGACGGCTTGTCGATCGGCCGAACCGCGCGTCACCGGAAAGGCACCAAGCGCCGACAGGATCCAACCGATGGTGCGGTTCTTCCACAGGGAGTCCTTGCCCATGAAACGCAGGCGACGCCGTGTGCAGGCGGACGCGATCGGGGTGTCGATGTAACTGCGATGAACGGGAGCCAGAACGTACGGTCCGGCGGTCGGAATGTTCTCTCGCCCCTCGATACGCATGCGGCAATAAGTGCGCAGGATGAACGTGACCAGATTGCGGACGAACGAGTAGAACAGGCGACTCCCGCGTCCGTCTCCGGCGAGATACGACTCGACGTCACTCATCGTTCTTCTCCATCGTGATACTCATTTTCGCACCGACGATCTTCGCGAATCGACGATGTTCTTGATCTGCCGGACCACATCGTCGATCGTGCGACCGCTGGTGTCGACCACGACCGAGTCCGTGGATGTCGACAACGGACTGTCGGCTCTCGTGCTGTCCTTGTGGTCGCGTTCGCTGATCGCACGTTCCATCTCGTCGACGTCGCCACCAACTTCGGCCACGCGTCGCTCCGCTCGAACTCGTGCCGACGCGGTGAGATAGATCTTCAAGAGAGCGTCCGGGAAGACCACGGTCCCGATATCCCGACCCTCGATCACTCCCCCGCCCCGTGAGTCTCCCCATGCTCGTTGGCGTCTCCTCATCACCTCGCGTACTCCCGAATTGGCCGCAACGGTGCTGACGGCGGCGGTGACGGCGACACCGCGTATCTCCGACGAAACGTCTCGTCCACCCAACATCGTGCGACCGTTCTCGACGGAAAGGTCGCACGATTCCGCGAGACCGACGATGTCGGCACCATCGAGCGCGAGGCCCGACTCCATGGCCGCCAACGTCACTGCCCGGTACATCGCCCCGGTGTCGAGGTATTCCAACTCGAGTGCGACGGCCAATGCTTTGGCCACGGTCGACTTTCCCGCACCGGCGGGTCCGTCGATGGCCACGATGGTGTTGGGAGAAGTCATCTCACCAGCTCGTACCCAACGGGCGCCCTTCGTCGTAGCCCGACGAGCCTTGCACGCCCACCACCGCTCGATTGCGGAACTCGTCCATGGTGGCCGCCCCGGCATACGTGAACGAACTGCGCACGCCGGCCACGATCTGATCGATGATGTCCTCGACACCAGGGCGTTCCGGATCGAGATACATGCGAGACGTCGAGATTCCTTCTTCGAACAGCTCCTTGCGCGCCCGGTCGAACATGCCTTCGGTTCGGGTGCGATTACGCACCGCACGATTCGAGGCCATTCCGAAGTTTTCCTTGTACAGACGACCGTCGGGATCGCGAAGCGTGTCGGCCGCCGATTCGTAGGTTCCCGCCAGCCACGATCCGAACATCACGCTTCCGGCGCCGGCCGCCAGGGCCAAAGCGACGTCTCGCGGGTAACGCACGCCACCGTCGGCCCACACGGACTTCCCGGCGCGACGCGCCTCATCGGCGCATTCCAGGACGGCCGAAAACTGGGGTCGGCCGACGCCGGTCATCATGCGCGTGGTGCACATGGCTCCGGGACCGACTCCGACCTTGATGATGTCGGCTCCGGCCGAGATCAGATCGCGGGTGCCCGACGCGGTGACGACGTTGCCGGCAACCACGGTGGCGTTGGGAGCGGCGGCCCTGACCGCCGCGACCGCTTCGATCATGCGGGTTTGATGACCGTGCGCGGTGTCGACAACGAGAACGTCGACCCCGATTTCGCTCAGGCGGCGGGCTTTCGTTCCCGGGTCGCCGTTCACACCGATGGCAACCGACGTCAGGAATTCTCCCCGAGCGTTCACCGCCGGCTTGTACAAGGTCGAACGCAATGCTCCCTTGCGAGTGATGCATCCGAGCAAACGCCCATCGCGATCGATCACGGGTGCCGCCGTGAGGCGTTGTCCGGACAACTGCTGGAAGACCGACTCCATGGATGCTCCGTCGGAGACCGACAACAAGTCGGTGGACATCACGTTGTGCAGTTGCGTGAAGCGGTCGTATCCGGCGGCGTCGGCCTCGGTGAAAATACCCAAAGGTCGGCGATCGGAATCGACCACGATCACCACTCCGTGTGCTCGTTTGTGAATGAGGCTGAGTGCCTCGCCAACGGTGTCGGTGGGAGCCAAGGTGATCGGCGTCTCGTAGATCGGATGGCACGTTTTGACGAAACGAACCACATTGCCGATGACATCGAGCGGTATGTCCTGGGGAAGAACGACGAGACCTCCGCGACGCGACACCGTCTCGGCCATGCGACGACCGGCGACGGCGGTCATGTTGGACACGACGATGGGAATCGTGGTTCCGACCCCATCGGATGTCGACAAATCGACGTCGAGGCGCGACCCGACGGCGGACAAACTGGGAACCATGAACACATCGCTGTACGTGAGGTCGTACGGAGGCGGTGTCTCGTTCAGAAATTTCATGACAGCAATCTCGGCTTCCCGGCCGACCCTTCGTGGCAGGACGGCCGCATCAGGCTAGGGGCTATCTTGGCCGGTGTGGGGCATTCGATCGTTCTGGTGCATGGTTGGGGTGGGTCGTTCGACGCGACATGGAGATCCTCCGGTTTCGCTGATCTGCTTCAGGATGCGGGCCTGAGGGTGATCGGTGTCGACCTCCTGGGTCATGGGAACGCACCCAAACCCCACGATCCCGAGAGTTACTCCGACCTCACCGAACGGATCCTCGATGCCTTGCCCGACGAACCGGTGTCCGCGGTGGGTTTTTCGCTCGGTGCGCTGACGCTTCTTCGCTTGGCAGTCGATCACCCGGGACGGATCAACCGATTGGTCGTGGCGGGCATCGGTCGCAACGCGGTCGAATCCACGGACGAAGCGAGCCACTCGCGTCTGATTCGCGCGCTCGAGGGTGCCGCGACCGAGGAGGACAACCTCGCGCGCCTCTTCGTGCAGTACGCCGAACAGCCCGGTAACGACCGCGTGGCGCTCACGGCGATCATGAAGCGACGACGCCAACCGTTCACATCGGAAGAGCTCGCACGCGTCGACATACCCACGTTGGTTGTCATCGGAGACAAGGACTTCGCCGGTCCCGGCGAGCCACTCGCCTCGCGCCTCCCCCGAGGTGAACTGGTCACCTTGAAGAACGTCGACCATTTCGCGACCACGGAGAACTTCGGCTTCTTCGATGCCGCCCTCGAGTTTCTCGGAGCGATTCCCTCGTGACCGAATCGAAGGTTGGTCACGACGTGCTTCGGGCGGCGAGCATCCTGCAGCACGGCGGAATCGTGGCGGTGCCCACCGAAACCGTCTACGGCCTCGGAGCATTGGCGCGCGATCAGAATGCCGTGGCGCGAATCTTCGAAGCAAAGAATCGCCCGACGGACCATCCCTTGATCGTGCATGTTGCAAGCGTCGACGCCGCGCGCGAGTGGTCGTCGGAGTGGCCGGCGGTGGCGGAACTATTGACGACCAAGTTCTGGCCCGGACCGCTCACCATCATCGTCCGTCGCGCCGCCTTCGTCTCCGATCAGGTGACCGGTGGGCAGGACACGGTGGCGCTTCGGGTACCGGATCATCCGATGACCCTCGAGCTGTTGAACCTCGTCGGCGATGGGGTGGCGGCTCCGTCAGCCAATCGTTTCGGACACGTCAGTCCGACGTCGGCCCAGCACGTGGTCGACGACCTCGGGGACCGAGTCGATTACGTACTCGATGGTGGTCCGTGCCACGTGGGCTTGGAGTCGACGATCGTGGACTGCACCGTCGATCCTCCCCGAGTGCTTCGGCCGGGAGGAGTGACCTCTGAACTCATTCACGCCATCGTCGATCAGGGTGACCAAACGACGTCGACCGTTCGGGCACCAGGAATGCTCGCCAGTCATTACGCGCCGATGTGTCGACTTCATCTCCTCGAAGCCGATCATGCTGTCGATTCGATCGATGTCTCTTCGCGGACCCGTCAACTCGATGCGAGCGGAGATCCGATCCGCTTCGCGAGAGACATGTACTCCTTGATGCGTCGAGCGGATGAGGATGGCGTCGAAGATCTGTACGTCCGCATGCCGGCACCCGTCGGAATCGGGGTGGCGATCCGGGACCGTTTGACCAAGGCGGCACACCGAGATGCGGGCAACGAGACTGAAAAGTCGGGTTGAACGCCCCCGGGGACTTCAGTGACTAGTCCGAGAACTGCGTCGTCGCGAGATCATTGATCTCGCGCACAAAAAGATCGCGCAAATTCTCGATGTCGAGGATGTTGGAAACGTTCCCGATCGCCACGATGGAAACGGTGGTTGCACCCGCGTCCGGAACGAGTTCGAACCGACAGAGGGTGTCGATGCCCGACATGGGCCAACCACGAACGATCGTGTCGAGAAAATACGGAGGGTCGTCATCGACCACCTCGCCCAGGGTCACCGCCGACAGAAGGACGTACTCGAAAGCTTCGACCGGCAGAACATCGATCGTGAACGAGGGTCGATCGACGGTGATCACGGATTTTCCGTTCGCGTCGTGCGATTGAATCGAATCCGACGACGAGGACGTCTCGTTCTTCGTGGAAATCAACGACAACAAATCGTCGGCGGCCCGATTGATCCGAGCCATTTGTTCGGCGGATCCTCCGCGATCCGGATGATGAATCAAGGAGAGCCGCCGGCGGGCCTCGATGATTTGGTGCCGACTGCTCCCCGGATCGAGACCGAGAGTCGACCAGCCATCATGAACGGTCACGTCGGACCACCCGAGGCGTATCGAGTCCCATCCGGGTCGTCGACCCACGACGCCATCTCTCCCCACGTGTCATCGAAAACGACATCTTTCAGGGGTCGTCGTCGCACGGGTCCATGACCACCCCGGGGACGACCGAGGGTGATGCACGCCGACAGAGCGACGTCATCGGGGATCTCGAGCAACTGGTGGAGTTCCTCGTCGACGCCCTGATGCCACATGGTGAGCGCACCTCCGTAGCCCAAAGCGCGCGCGGCCAACAACAAGTTCTGGCACGCGGGATAGACCGAGGCCCCTTCGTACGGGTTTGGCTCTCGATAACGAACGAGACACACCAGAACCACCACGGGGATCCGTTCGAAGTTGTCGACATACTCCTGCATGGCTCGTGCTTGACGCGCCTTGGGTGAAGCCGGATCGAGTCCGGACCCGGAGTCGTAGCCATCACCTCGCACCTTCGCGCTCCAACCGCGTCGAAACGCCTCGCCCAGCAGATGCTTCGCCTCGGTCGCTTTGCGTCCGTCGGTGAGCACCAGGTATCTGACCGGCTGACGGTTGGAGCCACTGGGCGCACGCGTGGCGTGCCAGAGAATGCGGCCGAGGTCTTCTTTGGGAATCGGGTCGCTGGTGTATCGACGAATCGTTCGCGTGGTGGCCAGAGCCGTCAGTGCATCGATCGACTCCTCCGGTTGTGCAGGTGAAAGTTGTTCTTCGGTCATCGGCCGGTGAAGTTCGCCGGACGCTTCTCCATGAACGACGCGACGCCCTCCTTGAAGTCCTTCGTGCGGAACAACGGAAGCAACTGCAAGAAAACGTGATGGATGTTCTGCTCGAACGTCTCGGTCTCGGCGGCTCGCATCATCCGCTTGATGGCCCGCACCGCCAACGGAGCGTTCGAGGCGATCTCGGACGCCATCGCATACGTGCGCTCGTGAAGTTGGTCCGGTTCGACCACGTGATTGACGAGTCCAAGGTCGAGCGACTCCGAGGCCGTGAGTGTGCGACCGGTGAAACAGATTTCGGCGGCCTTGGCGTAACCGACGATGCGCGGCAACAGCCAGGTTCCACCGCTCTCGGGAAGAATGCCCCGCTTGGCGAAGCCCGGTGCCAACTTGGCGTTCGACGATGCCAGACGAATGTCGCAGCCGAAGGCGAGATCGAGCCCGTATCCGGCGGCACCGCCGTTGATGCAGGCGATGGTTGGCGTGTCGAGGTTGTGCAGCACGACGGGCGGAGCCGTCCGCAGGTCGAACTCGGCCCCCATGTCGCCACCAGCGTCGAGAACGCCCAGTGATTCCTTCTGCCCCATTTGGGCTGCCAAGTCCAGACCGGCGCAAAACGCTCGTCCGGCACCCGTGAGAACGATGCATCGAACGTCTCGGGCGCGGTCGGCCCGGAGCAACTGCTCGGACAGTTCTTCCAGCATGGAGCCCGAAATGGTGTTCATGCGGTCGGGTGCGTTCAAGGTGATGGTGGCCACGTGATCGGCCACCTCGTACAGGACTTCGCTCATGTCTCGACCGTACCGTGTGGCGGAAATCCCCATGGCACGGAGGTTTCTGCCTCGCCGAACGGATGTAACCTAACCACTTCCAAACCAATGGGGCACCCGCCCCGTATCTCCATAGGGGGAGAAACAATGCAGAAGACCAGCGCACGTCGCTTTGGTGCCCTGCTCGTCGGACTCGCACTCGTGGGCGCTGCTGCCTGCGGTGGAGACGACAGCTCGGCTCCGGCGACCGAAGCACCGTCCACCGAGGCTCCCAGCACCGAGGCTCCGGTTGAAGATAACGGCGTTAAGTGCTACGAGGAGGCTCAGTCGGCCACCGCGACAGCATCAACAGAAGCTCCGTCCACCGAGGCCCCCAGCTCAGAAGCTCCGTCCACCGAAGCTCCGGCTTCGAATGGCGAACTTGAGGGCATGAAGGGAACCACGCCCAAGGGCGCCGATGTCAGTGAGGAGTGGCTGGCCAAGGTGTCAGCGTTCTGGGAATGCAAGGGCAACGCAGCTCTTGAGGACTTCAACTACGCGGGTGAGGCGTACGACGCCGCCGTCGTGATCGCACTCGCCGTCGAAACGGCCGGTACCGACGGCTCGGCGCACGCCGATGAGATCGTGGGCGTCACCAAGGACGGCACCAAGTGCACGACCTTCGCGGACTGCATGGCGATCATCGCTGAAGGAGGAGATCCGGACTATGACGGCATCTCCGGCCCGCACGAGTTCAACGGTAACGGTGAGCCCCTTCAGGGCAGCTACGCCATGCTCGAGTTCGGTGCGGACAACCGCATCACGGAAGAGTCGAACAACAACTTGATCGATGCTTCGGCACCGGAATCGGCCATCGTCGAGCTCGGCACCACCTCCGCCACCCGCGAAGGTGACGGACAGCTGAAGATCGGTTCGCTCCTGCCCGAAACCGGGAACCTCGCGTTCCTCGGAGCGCCGGAGTACGCCGGACTTGAGTACGCAATCGCCGAAATTAATAGCAATGGCGGCGTCCTCGGAAATCCCGTGCTCTATACCCAGGGCGACTCGGGCGATACCTCGACCGACATCGCCTCGACCACCGCTGACCGTCTGATCAGCGAGGATGTGGACGCCATCGTCGGTGCGGCTTCGTCCGGCGTGACCCTGACCGTCATCGACAAGATCACGGCCGCGGGAATCACCATGTTCAGCCCCGCCAACACCAGCCCCGCGCTCAGCGACTACGCCGACGACAACCTGTACTTCCGTAACGCTCCGGCCGACGGACTGCAGGGTGCGGTCGTGGCCAACCAGATCGTGGAAGACGGCGCCGCTTCGGTGTACATCCTCAACCTCGACGACGCGTACGGCAACGGCATCGCCGCGGTCGTGAAGAACGTGCTCGAGGCTGCGGGAGTCGAAGTCAAGGGCGTCAAGGCCTACGACCCGGCCGCTGCATCGTTCGACGCTGAAGTGGCCGAAGTTGTGGCCGCCGATCCGGACGCAGTCGTCCTCGTCTCCTTCGACGAAGGTAGCCGCATCCTCCGCACCGCGGTGGAGAACGGCATCGGACCGAAGGTCAAGATGTGGTACGGCACCGACGGCAACATGGGTAACGCGCTCGGCGAGAACTTCGACGCCGGCAAGTGATCCAGTAGTTCTTCGGAACTGGAAGGGCCCCCGGGAAACCGGGGGCCCTTCTCTATGTCCGTACAGGTGCGGTTCGCGGTCGGAAATCGCGACGCGGCGGATGGAAGTCGGATGGCTGTATTGCGGATGACTTTGCCGACGAAGCCGACGGTCTCTCAGCCGCCGGTCGCCTTGGCCAAAGTTCCGAGATAGAGCTCGATCACATTCGGATCGGCCAATAGGTCTCGTCCACTACCGGTGTAGGCGTTGCGGCCCTGATCCAGCACGTATCCACGGTGGACCACCTGGAGACAACGCCGTGCATTCTGCTCGACCATGAGGATCGCCACGCCACTCGCGTTGATCGTGCGGCACTGTACGAACACTTCGTCCTGCAATGCGGGCGACAGGCCGGCCGAGGGCTCGTCGAGAAGCAAGATCTTCGGTTCGAGCATCAATGCCCTCCCCATGGCCACCATCTGACGCTCGCCTCCGGACAACGCGCCGGCTCGCTGAGCCGCGCGTTCGGCCAACTTCGGAAACATCGTGGCGACGTACTCGAAACGCTGCTTGAAGACCGACGGCTTCAAGAAGCAACCCATCTCGAGGTTCTCCTTCACCGTCAACGTCGGGAACACGTTCTTGGTCTGGGGCACATAACCCACTCCGAGCGGAACCAATTCGTGAGCTTTACGCCCCGTGATGTCGTCGCCGTTGAGAGTGATGCGACCCGAGCGCACCTTGCACAAACCGAGGACAGCCTTCAGGAACGTGGACTTGCCGGCGCCATTCGGACCGATGATGCCCACGAACTCGCCG
>RHCK01000260.1 GCA_010030605.1 Acidimicrobiia bacterium | reverse complement strand
GCTTCGTGTTCGCCACCGATCTGTTGTGGGGGGCGCCGTTGGGGCTGCAGCGTTCGGAGGGGGTGCTCATGCCCTCCCGGCCGCGCGAGTGGCTGAAGATCGATCCCCCGATGGTGCCACGCGGGGGGCGGTACGAGTTGCGCGTCACGGAAGAGCTGTGGGAGGCGGCCTACTTCGACAGCCTGCGGCTGCACGTCGTCGATCATCCCGCCGACGTGGCCGTCTACTCCAACGAGAAGGTCGGGCCGGCCGAGATCGCCCCCTTCCGCATCCACGCCGTGCGATCGCCGATCGCGCCGGTCTGAACCCGCGCTACACCTTCGAAACGTTCGTACGCGGTGCGTCGAACAGTTTCGCTTTGGCGGCGGCTCAACGGGTGGCCGAAACCCCAGCCCGCTCGTACAACCCGCTCTTCATCTACGGCTCGGCCGGACTCGGAAAAACCCACCTTCTGCATGCCATCGGCCATTACGTGTTGCAGAACTACAGCCACTACCAGGTGCGTTATATCTCGACCGAGACTTTCCTGAACGAGTACGTCGACGGCATTCGAAACAACTCCATCGCCCAGTTCAAGCGCCGATATCGCGACATCGATGTTCTCCTGATCGACGACATTCAGTTCATGGAAGGCAAGGAAGGGCTTCAAGAGGAGTTCTTCCACACGTTCAACGCCCTTCACGGAGCAAACAAGCAGATCGTCATTTCCTCGGACCGCGTTCCTGACGCCATCCCGAACTTGGAAGAACGGCTCATCGGACGTTTCCGTTGGGGTCTCATCACCGACGTCCAACCCCCGGACCTCGAGACCCGCCTCGCGATTCTGCGCAACAAGACCGAGCGCGAGGGAACCCACGTTCCGGCCGACGTCTTGAACTTCATCGCCTCCCGGGTGACGAGCAACATCCGCGAACTCGAAGGCGCCCTCATCCGGGTGAGTGCCTACGCCAGCCTGAACCGCGTCGATATGACCGTGGCTCAAGCCGAACGGTTGCTCGAAGACCTCTTGCCCGATTCCGCCCCGAAACATCGCACCGACGAGGAGCTCCTGGCCGAGATCGCCCGTCTTCTCGGGCACAGCGTCGAGGCCCTCAAAGGCAAGAGCCGTCAGCGCCCGTTGGTGGCGGCGCGACAAGAGGCGATGTACGTCTTTCGAGAACTGACGGACCTCTCGTATCCGGCGATCGCGCGACTGTTCGGTGGACGCGACCACACCACCGTCATCCACGCCGTCGAGAAGATTCAGCGCCTGATGATGGAACGCACCCAGACCTTCGATCAGGTGACCATGCTCGTCAAGAACTTGAAGCTCGACTGATGGGACCCTCGATGAACCTCATGTGGACATCCTGTGCGCTTGATGTTGACGCACCTGTGCACCATGGTCCGATATCCACCGACGCACCCCTGTGTCACCATCGGCGTGTGGACACCTGTGTACGAGTGAGCACACCCGAATCGATGCTCTACGCTGGAAAGACGCTGCGTCGTCCACAATCCACAGCACTTATTACTAGAACTATCTTGAAGCATCACAAGACGATGACAACAAGCACTCGAGCACAAGGAGCCCAGTCGTGAAGTTTCGTTGCGAGCGCGAGGTCCTGAACGAAGCCTTCAACGCGGCCAGTCGCGCGGCCAGTACTCGGGGCACGAACCCCACGTTGTCGTGTCTGCGCTTGGTCTTGGTCGGAGAGTCGTTGCGTGTCACCGGCACCGACGGCGACCTCACCATTGATTCCTCGATCACCGTGTCCAACGGCAAGGACGGCGTGGCATTGATTCCTGGCAAGTTGGCTGCCGAGGTCGTGAAGTCGTTGCCGTCCGGTGCGGTCGACTTCGAAGTTGGCGACGACAAGGTCGAGATCTCCGCCGGGCGCGTGAATTTCACCGTTCCCCTCGGTGCCGGTGACGATTTTCCCAAGTGGTCCGGAACGGTTGGCGAAGGCGCGCCCATTGCCGCTCGTGAATTCGTCGACGCTCTACGCCAAGTCGTGCGAGCCGCCAGTTCCGATGACGCCCGCGGCGTTTACACCGGCGTCTACATGACCGGTGTCGACGGAAAGTTGCGCATGGTCGCCACCGACTCGTATCGCATGGCCATTCGTGACATCGATGCCAGCGTCATCCCCGACGGCAAGAGCGTCGTCGTTCCGGCGCGAGCCCTCGGAGAACTCCAACGTCTTCTCGACAAACAAGAACGCGTGTCGATGAACATCACCGACAACGACGTCACCTTCGAGTCCGGAAGCGTCCGCTTGGTCACGCGCCTCCTCACCGGATCGTTCGCCGACTACCAACGCCTCATTCCGGCCAACCTGCCGAACACGCTCACGGTCGCGCGCGAACCGATGATGGAAGCCATTCGTCGCGTGAAGTTGGTCGCCCGCGACCCCATCGGAACCCCGTTGCGACTGCAGATTTCGTCGTCATCGGTCACGTTGCGCATGATCACCCCCGACAACGGTGAAGCGACCGAACAACTCGATGCGACCAACACCGGAAGCGACATCGAGATTCGATTCAACAACGAACTTCTCACTCAGGGACTCGATGCCTGTGGTACCGAGGAAGTGACGATTCAGACCACCGAACCCGGTCGTCTGGCGATGATCAAGGGCGTCGGACAGAACAACTTCATGTACTTGTTGATGCCGCTG
>RHCK01000259.1 GCA_010030605.1 Acidimicrobiia bacterium | reverse complement strand
GCGAACGCTGACGTGATGGCGGCGGCGCTCGAAGTGATCAACTTCGATCAGAACGTGTCGTCGATCTTCATCAACATCTTCGGCGGTATCACCCGCGGCGAGGAAGTGGCCAAGGGCATCGTCGAGGCGTTGGGTCGCGTCGATCTGCGCGCACCCATCGTCATTCGTCTCGACGGCACCAACGCCGAGCAGGGTCGCGAGATCCTGAAGAACGCCGGTATCCCGGAGTCGAAGCTCGTCTCCAAGCCCACCATGTTGGAAGCGGCTCACGCCGCGGTCGCCCTCTCGAACGGAAAGTGAAGTCATGGCCATCTTCGTGAATCAGAACACCAAAGTCATCGTGCAGGGCCTCACCGGCGGTCAGGGCAAGTACCACGGTCTGCGCAACAAGGCCTACGGCACTCAAGTGGTTGGAGGTGTCACGCCCGGCAAGGGCGGCACCGACGTGGAAGGCATCCCGGTGTTCAACACCGTCGCTGAAGCAGTGGCCGCCACTGGTGCCGACGCGTCGTTCATCGCCGTTCCTCCCAAGGCTGCATCGGCGGCCATTCTCGAAGCGGCGGCGGCCGGAATTCGTTTCGTCGTCTGCATCACCGAAGGCATTCCGGCTCAGGACGAGGCCAAGGTGTACAACACGCTCGTGCGTGACTACCCCAACACGCGCTTGTTGGGTCCCAACTGCCCGGGCATCATCAGCCCAGGCAAGTGCAACATCGGTATCACCGCGGGTGAGATCGCCGAATTGCCCAAGGCCGGCAAGAAGAACGTCGGAATCGTCAGTCGTTCGGGAACGCTCACGTATCAGGCGCTCTACGAATTGAAGCAGCGGGGCATCGGCGTCAGCACGTGCGTGGGTATCGGTGGTGACCCGGTGCCGGGCACCAACTTCATCGATTGCTTGCGCGAGTTCCAGGCCGACCCGGAGACCGACGCCATCATCATGATCGGTGAGATCGGCGGTTCGGCCGAGGAAGAGGCCGCCGAGTTCATCAAGGCCAACGTCACCAAGCCGATGAGTGCGTACATCGCTGGTGTCACCGCGCCGGCCGGCAAGAAGATGGGCCACGCAGGTGCCATCGTGTCCGGTGGCAAGGGAACCGCTCAGGGGAAGATGGACGCGCTGCGTGCCGCCGGTGTGAAGGTGGGTCAGAACCCCACCGAGGCCGGTGACTTGATGGCCGAGATCATCGCCAGCATCAGCTGATTCGTCGGCAACATCGAGAATTGAAAGAGCCCCGGGGTTTCCCCCGGGGCTCTTCTCGTTCGGTGCGAACCGTGGGGTTCGGACGCTTCGGTCAGTTGCCGCCGAAGCCACCCTTCAACTTGTTGATGTCCTTCAGGTCGTTGATGTTTCCGCCACTCTCGGTGTAACCGATGAATGCGCCGGCGGTGGCCACCAAGACGGCGATCGTCGACAGAATCATTCCGATTCCTCGACCCACGTCGACGCCAAGTGCCTCGAGAGCGCCCTTCCCGTCGAGGGGGTTGAAAATCAAGCGGATCAGAATGAGGACCGAGGCAACGGCGGTCGCGATCAACATCAGCATCGGAAGGTTCGCCTTGCCGGACTTCATGTTGCCGGTGGCCATCAAGAAGGTGATGATGCCGGTTCCCAGAACCAAGATCCAGGGGATGGTGCCGGTGAAGAAGAAGTCGAATACCTTCGCGCCGGTCTCGGTTGCTCCGCCGAAGTCCGATCCGTAGTCGATGCTCAACCAGTTGAGGAATCCGAAGATGAGGAAGCCGAGTGCTCCGCCGACCTTCAACCAGTCCGATGTCTTGAATTTCGAAAAGTCCATGTCATACCTCCGTGGTTCGGTCCCCTCGACCGACTCGAGCGCACAGTACCGACTTCGACGACCCCGAATCAGCGATCCGTGTCAGGAGTTGGTGTGGGTATCGTCAAAGGGTGCCCACCGCTCTGATCAGCGTGTACGACAAAACGGGAATCGTCGAGTTCGCCGACGCCTTGTCGCAGGCTGGTTGGACTCTCGTGTCGAGCGGAGGCACGGCCAAAGCCATCGAAGCCTCTGGGATCGCCGTCACCGACGTTGCCGAGCTCACTGGGTTCCCGGCGATGCTCGGGCATCGCGTGGTCACCTTGCATCCCACAGTGCACGCCGGCATCCTGGCCGACCTCGACGACCCCACGCACCTCGACGATTTGCGCGTGCACGGAATCGATCCCATTTCGCTGGTGGTGGTCAATCTGTATCCGTTCTCCTCGGATCCCGGTATCGAATTGATCGACATCGGTGGTCCCACATTGGTGCGGGGTGCCGCCAAGAATCACGCGCATGTGGCCGTGGTGGTGCGCCCCGAGGACTACTCGGTGGTTCTCGACGACGTTCGCGTTCACGGAAATGTGCTGGCATCGACACGCAAGCGGCTCGCCGCCATCGCTTTCCGAGAGATCGCGTCGTACGACATCGCGATCGCCAACTGGATCGGTGACGAGACGTCCGAACGTTTGCCATCGCGCTTGTTCATCGATGCGGAACGCGTTCAAGACCTTCGCTACGGCGAGAATCCGCATCAATCCGGAGCTCGTTACCGCACGGTAGACGACACCAGTTGGTGGGACGGCGCCGTTCAACATGGGGGCAAGGAACTGAGCTACCTCAACCTGTATGACACCGAGGCGGCGTGGCGGATGGTGAATCAGTTCGAC
>RHCK01000258.1 GCA_010030605.1 Acidimicrobiia bacterium | reverse complement strand
TGGCCTCCGCCGTTGGCGCGCCACTTCGAAGCACAACACCGTGCACGCCATGGCCACGTTCAAACTCTCGGACCGTCCGGAGTGCGGAATGCTGATCCATTCGTCGACGGCGGCCTCATCGGACAGGCCGTGCGCCTCGTTGCCGAGAACGATGGCGACGCGACGCATCAGATCGGCGTCCGTGTGGGCCGCGCCGCGATGCGAGGACGTGCCGAGTCGAACGAGACCCGCCGCACCCACGTCGCTCAAAGAAAGGTTCTCGACGATCGGAACTCGAAACAACGCACCAGCCGATGCGCGAACGACTTTTGGGTTCGTTGGATCGACGGTGCTCGGCGTGAGCACCACGCAGTCGGCGCCGGCGGCTTCGGCCGATCGGAGGATGGTTCCGAGATTGCCAGGATCGGCAATACCGTCGGCGACCACCACGAACGATGCGGTGGCAAGAATCTCGCGAACGGCGAATGCCCGCTCGACGACGGCCAGCACCGGTTGGGGCGTTTCGGTGGTGGCGATCTTTTCCATCACGCCCGCAGCCAGTCGACGAACCTCACCGGCACCATCGATCGGGTCGGCACCCGGTGCGAGAAATTGTTCGGTGACGCGCCAACCGGCATCGACGGCTTCGGTCACCAGAATGGCACCTTCCACGATGAACGCGCCGTCCTCGGAACGCGAAGTGCGGCGTCCCGCGAGACGCCGCACCCGTTGAACCGCTGAATTGCTGAGAACCAGTTCGTGGTTCAGATGAACTCGCTCAGGCGAGCGCCGCCTTGGCCGCCTCGCAGAGACGACCGAACGCGGGCAGGTCGGTGACGGCGAGATCGGCGAGGATCTTGCGGTCGACTTCGATTCCGGCGGCGTTGAGACCGGCGATGAAACGGCTGTAGCTGATGTCGTTCAGACGGCAGGCCGCGTTGATGCGCTGGATCCACAGACGACGGAACTCGCCCTTCTTCGCGCGACGGTCGCGGAACGCGTACTGACCGGACTTCATCACCTGTTCGTTGGCGGCGCGGACGGAACGGCTCTTGTTGCCGTAGTAACCCTTGGCGCGCTCGAGAACCTGACGACGGCTCTTCTTGGCATTCACTGCACGCTTGACTCTTGCCATGACTCTTCTCTTTCTTTCCTAGATCCTGTGTGAGTAGCGGGACGATCAGCGCTCGGCGAGCAGGCGCTTGATCTTCTTCTCGTCGCCGGAGTGGACGTCGACCATGCCGTCGAGACGACGGGTGCGGGTGGACGGCTTCTTCTCGAAGAGGTGCTGACGGTTCTGCTGCAGGCGGCGCAGCTTGCCGGTGCCGGTCTTGCGGAAGCGCTTCGCGGCGGTCTTGCTGGTCTTCATCTTGGGCATTGCTCTGATCCTTTACTGGACCGGATCGAGGATCCGGGGTTGTCGGGGATGATGAGATTCGGTTACTGCGGATCGGCCACCGGAGCCTCGGCGCTGACGACATCTGCCGATGTCTCGTCGCCGACGACGCTGGCGGGCGTCTCGTTGGTGTCCTTTTTCTTGGCGGGCTTCTTGTCGGGAACGAGCACCATCGTCATGCTGCGACCTTCGAGTCGGGCTTGTGTTTCCACTTTGCCGACCGCGCTGATCGCCTCGATGACCTCGTCCAGAATCTTGCTTCCGAGCTCGGGGTGAGCCATCTCGCGTCCGCGGAACTGCAATGTCACCTTGACCTTGTGGCCGTCGGCGAGGAACTCCTGGACGTGTCGCACCTTGGTGTCGAAGTCGCCTTTGCCGATCTTGGGTCGGAACTTGACTTCCTTGACCGTGATGTGAGCCGTCTTCTTGCGTGCCTCGCGGGCTCGCTGCGACTCCTCATAACGGAACTTGCCGTAGTCCATGATGCGGCACACCGGTGGCGTGGCCATGGGGGCCACTTCGACCAAGTCGAGGTCGAGTTCCCGCGCGAGAGCCAAGGCGTCCGGGACAGCCTTGATCCCCAGCTGGGATCCATCGGGACCGATCACCCTCACTTCCTTGGCGCGGATGCGCTCGTTGTAGCGAGGTTCGTTCGTCGGCGGTGCTATGGCTGTTCACTCCTGTGCAATGGGCTGACCTCCCATGGTGTGTGGATACATGACGACGCGACGTCATCACGGGTCAACCCTGCCCGCAGGCAGTGGCCGTCTCGCAGTGACCCGAACGCACGGTGCCGGCGAACCGGTAGTGGTCGGGTGGGGGTCGAGCCCCACTTCGCCTCAGTTGTGACCGCTAGGGTAACCGCTCCGACCAGCAAAAACCTCCGATGGACCCCCGAATGACCGACAATTCCGCCACCGATCCGGACGATTCCGATTTCGACGCCGCCAGCGAGGTGCTGGCCGAAGCCCGCCAGCGCCTGGCCGAGGCTCCGGCCGATCTGGTGGTGTCCAACCATGCGATGGGGCTCTACGAGCTGGCTGCCATCCACCTCACGGCCGCTCCCCCGAACCTGGTCGAGGCCGCTCTGGCCATCGACGCCCTGGGCTGCTTGGTCGACGGTTTGGGCGAACGACTGGGCGAGAATCACCAGGTGTTGCGCGACGCACTGGAGAACATTCGTCTGGCGTTCGTTCAGGTGAAGAGCACGCTCTAGCGAGGTTCGCGGGGACGAACGACCCGACCGTCACGACAGTCGACGCCCTCGGAGGCCAGCAAGCGGGTTTGCTCGATCTC
>RHCK01000257.1 GCA_010030605.1 Acidimicrobiia bacterium | reverse complement strand
GACGTACACGATTTCGTTGAATGCTGATGACAATGCGGGGAACACGTCGACACTCAACGAGACGTTCACTGTGCTCTGACCCGGTGGGCAAGACCGAGGGATCTCTGTAGATTGCGCGTCATGAAGATGCTCCGTCGGGCCATCGCTGCACTCACACTCACCGGTCTCGTCGCCGGCGTCCTCCGGATTCGCGGCAAGGGCGGTGTGCCACCCGAGCGGGGTGGCTGGCGCGAACTGACCCGACCGCGTTCGTGAGCACCGCATCCGTCGCCGTCGTCGGTCTCGGCGTGGTCGGGTCGCGGGTGGCTCGACAGTTGACCTCGAGTGGTATTCCGGTCTTGGTGCACGACACGCGTGCCGACCTGCAGAACGTCACCGCCCGCGCATTGAAAGCCACGGGAATCATCGATCTGGCCGACCTGCGTCCGGAGACGTCACCTCTCGTCGTGTTGGCCACACCGGCTGGTCAAAGCGAAATGGCCCGACTCATGGTCGAACTCGGACTGCACGTGGTGTGCACCAGCGACGACGTCGATGACATCGAGATTCAACTGGCGCTCGACGAGCTCGCGCGGTCACGGGGCGTCGGCGTGGTGGTCGGGGCCGCCGCCAGTCCGGGGCTGTCGGGTCTCTTGGTGGCTGAACTCGCGATGCGCGTGGACGAGTTGGACGAGATCCACGTTGGTGTTCATGGAACCGGTGGTCCCGCGTGCGCGCGTCAACACCACCGCGCTCTGGCGGGTGTGGCGCCCGGTTGGCACGACAGAGAATGGATCAATCGCCCCGGAGGTAGTGGGCGCGAATTGTTGTGGTTCCCCGAGCCCATCGGCGGTCGCGACTGTTACCGCGCCGAATTGGCCGACCCCATCACTCTTCACCGCGCCTTTCCGTCGGCGACACGTATCAGCGCCCG
Organism: Acidimicrobiia bacterium; assembly: GCA_010030605.1. Taxonomy (GTDB): domain Bacteria; phylum Actinomycetota; class Acidimicrobiia; order Acidimicrobiales; family Ilumatobacteraceae; genus Casp-actino8. The sequence goes on along the minus strand of RHCK01000257.1, from coordinate 1,798 downwards.
CATGTCGGCCACCCGTCGCGATCGACTCACCGCCCGCTTGCCCATGATGTCTCCACCTCATGCCGAGGGAGGCTTGGGGGGCGTGAGGGTGGAGATCCGAGGGTCGAAGAACGGTGCTCGACGCACCGAGGTGGCCGGCGTCGCCGAGCGCACCGGCATTATCAGCGGCGCGGTCGCGGCCGCCACCGCGGCGGCCATGTTGGCATCGGAGAAACCTCCCGTTGGAGTCTCAGTTCTCGGTGATGGACGATTGAACAACACCGCGTTGCTCGACGACGTGATCCGACGTGGCATCACGGTGTTCGAATACGCCGGCTCCGGAGCCTGATCATGACGTCCATCGATGTGCACGCCGTCGCCCGTCAACGATTGGCCGCCATCGATCAGCGCTATTCGCGGGGCCGACAGCAGTTGGTGGAAGCCCTTCATCGCTCGGATCATCCGCTGATCGCCAGCGAAATCGTGGAGGCCACCCGCGACCTTCCGCAGAGCACCGTGTACCGCAATCTCGCCGTGTTGGAATCGGCCGGCGTGGTGGTGAAAGTGCTCACCAACGGTGATCGAGCCGCATTCGAACTGGCCGAGGAACTGAAGGGCCATCACCATCACCTGGTGTGCGTGGTCTGTGGTGACGTGTTCGACATCGACATCCCGCACAAGGTCGAGCGGTTGCTCGACGAAGGTTTGGCACCAACCGTCGCCGCCGCTGGATTCGTGCTGACCGGACATCGGCTCGACCTGCTCGGTCGCTGCGCCAAGTGTTCGTGAACCCGCTCAGGTGGCGGAGCGATCCTCGAGGCGTTCGAGTCGGGCGACCAGGGAATCCATGGCCATCGTCAGTCGTTCGATCTTCTCGCTGAGATCTTCGACGTCGAGATGATCGCGCAGGTCCTGAGTGGTGACCATGTCGGTGAGTGACACGCGAACACTGGCGATCTCGCGGGCCAGGAACTCGGTATCGGCCTGGGTGCGCTCGGCGACGCGACGGTCGACGTCGGATTGCGCACGATCGCGCGCTTCCTGACGATTCTGTGCGAGAAGGATGAGCGGTGCGGCGTACGAGGCTTGCAGCGACAGCACCAAGGTGAGCAACACCAGTCCACGACCCCAAGGGTCGAACTGCCACGAATCCGGAACCACCACGTTGTAGGCGATCCACACGATGATGATGAAGGACTGCCACACGAGAAAGCGAGCGGTTCCCAACGTGCGGGCGATGGATTCGGAGAACTGACCGAAGGCATCGTTGTCGTAGTGAGGGCCGAGACGACGTCGTTGACGGGGAACGGCCAAGTCATCGCGTCTGGTCATGGCTCCTCCCTTCTGTTGGGTGACGTTGCTTTACGGTGGTGGGTTCATTGGTGTCGGCGCGGATTACCGCGCCGGGGTTTCTTGTCGTCGACGTTGTCGCCAACCGGCGGGCAACGTGCGGTCGAGCACGTCGTCGACGGTGATGGCCCCGAGCAGACGATCGGCTTCGTCGCACACGCCCACGGCGAGCATGTTGTACGAGGCCAAACGCTCGGCGACCTCGCGGTCGCTGATGTCGGGCTTGACGGTGGGCTCGTTCTCGAGACAACGGCCCAGTTCCATACTGGGAGGCTCGCGAAGGAGCCTCTGAAAGTGAACCACACCGAGGTATTTGCCGGTGGGTGCTTTATACGGGGGGCGGCACACGAAGACCTGGGCGGCGATCGACACTCCGCGCTCGGGGTCCCGAATCTGGGCCAAAGCTTCGGCCACGGTGGAGTTCGCACCGAGGACGATGATCTCCGGCGTCATCATTCCGCCGGCCGTT
>RHCK01000256.1 GCA_010030605.1 Acidimicrobiia bacterium | reverse complement strand
CACCCTCAACGCCGGCATCCCGTGGGAGTTCGAAACGTTCGGCGAGTACCTCGACACGATTCGTCGACGGGGCACGTTGCTGAACTTCGCCTCGTACATCGGCCACACGGCGCTGCGCATCTATGTCATGGGCGACGAAGCTGTCGGTCGCGCCGCCAATCCGAACGAGATCGATGCCATGGCCTCCATCATTCGTGAGGCGATGGAGTCCGGCGCCGCCGGTTTCGCCACCAGCTTCGCCGTCACCCATCGTGGTGCCGACGGGCGACCCATTCCCAGTCGCTGGGCCGAGCGCGACGAGATCGAATCGTTGTGCCGCGCCGTGGGCGAAACGGGGCGTGGGGTCATCGGCGTGAACGGTGGCGACAACCTGAGCTTCGCCGACTGTTACGAACTGCAGCCCAAAGTCGGAGCACCTCTCACGTACACCGCACTTCTCACCACGTCCACCGGCACGCACCTGCAAGCCGTCGAGGTTCACAAGGCCGGAATGGCCAAGGGGGTCGACGTCTGGCCACAAGTGTCCTGTCGTCCGCTGTCGTTCTCGATGACCATGGTCGAACCCTTCACGTTGAACACCAGTCCGGTGTTCGCCGAATTGATGCCCAAGACCCTCGACGAACGTCGAGCCGCCTACGCCGATCCGCAGTGGCGTGATCGCGTGCGCACCGGCTGGGCCAACAAGCAAGGTCTGCTCCCCCGCTGGGACAGTTTCGAGATCATGGAAGCACCGGCGTCACCCGAACTCGTGGGTCGTCGCGTCGCCGACATCGCCCACGAAGCCGGCTCCGACCCGTTCGACATGTTGCTCGAACTGACGTTGCGCGAAGCCGATCTACGACTGCGCGTGAAAGCCCTGCTGGCCAACGACGACGTGGATGGCATCACCATGCTGCTGAACACCGACGGCTGCACGCTCGGCCTCAGTGATGCCGGTGCCCACGTGGGCCAACTATGCGACGCGGTTCTGCCCACCGATCTTTTGGGCGTGTGGGTTCGCGAACGCCGAGCGCTCAGTTTGGAAGCGGCGGTGAACAAGCTCACCAAGGTGCAAGCCGACCTGTTCGGTTTCACCGACCGAGGCGAAGTGCGCGTCGGAGCTTTCGCCGACATCGTGGTGTTCGACCCCGACACCGTGGCACCAGGCCCGGTCAGCCGCGTGCGCGACTTCCCCGCCGACGGCGAGCGTCTCACCGCTTCGAATCCGGTTGGCGTGCATCACCTGTTCGTGAACGGCGTCGAGGTCACCCGGGACGGTCAACTACTGAACGTCGATGCGCGACCCGGACACCTGGTGTCACCGAGCCCTCGTTCCTAACGCAGCGAATACGACACCGGCAGGGTCTTCAATCCCCCGACGAAGATCGTCTTCATCCACTTCGGATCGCCGGCCAATTCGATGTGGTCCAAACGCGGAAGAAGTTCCTTGAAGAAGGCCTTCAGTTCCATGCGCGCCAACATCGCCCCCAGGCAGTAGTGAACCCCGAACCCGAAGGCCAGGTGCTTGTTCGGAGAACGAGACACGTCGAACGTGAACGGATCGACGAAGGCATCCTCGTCGCGATTACCCGACGGATACGACAACAACACCGATTGCCCGGCTCGGATCGTCTTGTCCCGCAATTGATAATCCTCGGTGGCGGTGCGCATGAAGTGCTTCACCGGAGTCACCCAGCGAATCATCTCGTCGACCGCGGTGTTGATCAACGACAAATCGTCGCGCAACCGCTTCATCTGCTCCGGATGTTCGATGAGGGCGTGCATTCCGCCGGCGATCGCCGACGCCGTGGTGTCGTGACCGGCGGTGGCGGTGATCACGTAGTAACCGATGGTCTGCATCATGGTGAGCTCTTCGCCCCGAACCCGCGCGTTGGCCACCACCGACGCCATGTCGCCCGTGGGGTTCGCTCGTCGTTCTTCGGTGAGCTTGGTGAAGTAGGCGAAGAAGTCCTGAACCACCGCGATGAAACCTTCGGGGTCCGAGTCGCGTTGCATTTCCTCGTCGGCCGCACCGAAGAGTTCCTGGGTCAACTTCAACATGCGCCCGTAGTCGCTTTCGGGGAGTCCCAGAATCGAGAGAATCACGTTCAAGGGCATGTACATCGCGATGTCGCGAGCGAAATCGCACGAACCGCCCATTCCGGCCATGTTGTCCACGTATCGCTTGGCGTAGCCGGCGATCATGTCCTCCAACTTGACCAGATTCTTCGGAAGGAACCACTCCTGGGTGACCCCGCGCAGATCACGATGTTCGGGATCGTCGACATGAATGAGGGTGCGCAACAAACCGCCGGTCTTGCCACTGCGTTCGTCGTCCTCGATGGTGCCCAACACGGGACGCGGCTCGTTCAGGAAGATCTGATTTTTGGCCTCGATCTCGAAGATGTCGGCCGACTTGGTGATGGCCCAGAAAGGGTTGAAACCCTTTCCATGACTCTCGACCCAATGCACCGGATCTTCGCGACGCAACATCGCGCACGCTCGGTGGAAGTAGTCCTCGTCGGCGTAGGCGGCGGGGTCGACGAAAACGAATCCGGCCTCCTCGACGTTCTTCGGCTCGCGACCAGTCATGACTTCCCCCTTCTCACGTATCGATTCTGCCAAAACGGTCGACGGCCCACGAAAACATTGGTCCGTGCTCGCAGGGCCGACAGCCCCGAGCCGTCTTCGGACAGACCGGCCACCCAGTAAGGTTTCTGACGCACCGTCAGAAAC
>RHCK01000255.1 GCA_010030605.1 Acidimicrobiia bacterium | reverse complement strand
GTGTCTCGCCGTCCATGATGGGCCTGAAAACTGCTCGTCAGGAGACCGAGAATCGTGGAGATGATGACTGCGTCGTGCGTGGGCACCGCGAGGCTCATCAAGGGCACCGCCAACAAGGCAAACCCGAAACCGACGGTCACCTGCGTGGTCGAGGCCACTAGGACGGCACCCAACACCGCCAGGGTCTCGCCAACGGTCATGAGATCCACCCTGACCGTGAGAGCGGGGCAAGGCACGGGATCATCGCCGCGACACTAAGGCACGCGATCGGTCACCGAATGCCTTTGACAAAATGTAAACTTCGGGCGTGTCATCGCAGGTCACGTCGCCCACGACCGTCGGAGTTCGCATCGACCAAGGTCGTTTGCGGGAGCGACTCGATGCGTTGGCCGAGATCTCCCCCATCCCCGGTGGGGGTTCGAGCCGCCTGGCTCTCACGGATGAAGACCGCGAGGGTCGCGATCTGGTTCGGTCGTGGATGACCGACCTCGGCCTTGATGTGACCATCGATTCGGTGGGCAACGTGTTCGGCACCTGGAAATGCGCCGACGGCGCGCCCGTCATGACCGGCAGCCACATCGACACCGTGCGCACCGGTGGTCGTTACGACGGCAACTACGGAGTTCTCGCCGGACTCGAGGTGATCGAGACCTTGATGGCCTCCAACCTTGTTCCGAGCCGGCCTCTCAGCGTCGGAGTGTTCACGAACGAGGAAGGCGCCCGCTTTCAACCCGACATGCTCGGGTCACTCGTGTACGTCGGCGGTCTCGATCTCGAGACGGCACTCGACACCGTGTCCATCGACGGAGCCCGACTGGGCGATGAACTCGTGCGGATTGGATACGCCGGACCCGCACCCGTTCCCGGGCTGCACCCCCATGCCTTCGTCGAATTGCACATCGAACAAGGTCCGATCCTCGAAGCGGAGGGTTTCACGATCGGAGCCGTGGATGGCGTCCAAGGTATTTCGTGGCAGGAAGTCACCATTCATGGTCAGAGCAATCACGCCGGTACGACCCCGATGAGACTGCGCCACGATCCGTCGTTCGTCGCCGGTGCGATCACGGTCTTTCTGCGTGATCTCGCCATTCGTTTTGGCGGCAATCAAGTGTGCACCGTGGGAAAGATCGATCTCAGTCCGAATTTGGTGAACGTCGTGCCCGCCAAAGCCACCATCACCCTCGATGTCCGAAACACCGACGAGACGATTCTGAAACGCGCCGAAAGCGAGATCGCCGCCTTTCTCGAGAAGTTGGCGAACGACGAAGGTGTTCGCATCGAAACTCGAGTCCTGGCACGCTTCGAACCCGTGATCTTCGATGAGGCGGTCGTCGACCTCGTCGAGCAGTTGGCCATCCAACACGGTCATTCCGTGAAGCGACTTCCGTCCGGAGCGGGGCACGATGCACAAATGCTCGCGCGAGTCTGCCCCACCGCCATGATTTTCGTCCCGTCGCATTTGGGTATCAGCCACAACCCGGCCGAGCACACCGATGACCAGGATCTCGTTCACGGAGCGAACGTTCTCCTCGACACGATGTGGCATCTGGCGAATGATTCGAGAATCGGAGCACACTGACATGACATCAGATCACGCGTCACGAACGATCGTCGTTGGGGCGGCCCAATTGGGCCCCATTCAAAAGGCTGATACCCGCGAGTCGGCTGTCGAGCGAATGATCATTCTTCTCCGGCGCGCATCGGAACGCGGATGCCAACTCGTCGTGTTCCCCGAGCTCGCGTTGACCACCTTCTTCCCGCGGTGGTTCGTCGACAACATCGGCGATGCCGATCATTGGTACGAAACCGAAATGCCCTCGGGCTCGACTCAGCCGCTCTTCGACGAGGCCAAGAGGCTCGGAATCGGCTTCGCATTGGGTTACGCCGAGCTCACTCCCGCCGACGCTGACGGTGTCCGACATCGCTACAACACCCAAATCCTGGTCGATCAGCACGGTGCGGTGGTTGCGAAGTACCACAAGGTGCACATCCCGGGGCACGCCAGCCACGAACCGAACCGTCCGTTTCAACACGCCGAGCGTTACTACTTCGAGCCCGGCCCCGAAGGGTTCGGCGTGTGGAGGGCGTTCGGAGGCCTCATCGGCATGATGACCTGCAACGACCGTCGCTGGCCCGAGTCCTACCGCGAGATGGGCCTTCAAGGCGTCGAGATGATCCTGTGTGGGTACAACACCCCGATTCACTACGTCCCCGATCCGAGTCAAGACATTCTTCAGGGCTTCCACAACAGCCTGGTCATGCAGGCCGGCGCGTATCAGAACGGAACCTGGGTCGTCGGCGTTGCCAAGGGTGGCATCGAAGAGGGTGTCGACTCTCTTGGGCAATCGTGCATCATCGCTCCGAGTGGGCAGATCGTCGCCCAAGCTCTGACCTCCGGTGACGAATTGATCGTTGCTGAATGCGATCTCGATTGGTGCAACCGCTACAAGGACACCTTGTTCGACTTCGATAAATACCGCCGACCCGAGGTCTACACACGAATTACCGGCCAGCGCGGTGCCGTCCTGCCACCCAGCGAAATCGGAGGATGATGATGGATTCCGTGACGATGGTTTCTCTGAACGTCAACGGTCGCTCCGTTCAGGTTCGCGACGATCACCCTCATCTTCTGGCCGCTCTTCGAGAGGAACTCGACATCACCTCGCCCAAGGACGGCTGCTCCCCGTCGGGTCAATGCGGATGTTGCACGGTGATGATCGACGGAAAGCC
>RHCK01000254.1 GCA_010030605.1 Acidimicrobiia bacterium | reverse complement strand
GCGGCGATCAGATTCAGGGACTCGGTGGCGTTCTTGGTGAAGACCACTTCGTGCGCGCCGGGTGCATTGATGAATCGTTGGACCTTCGTGCGCGCACCTTCGAACGCATCGGTGGCTTCGCCGGCGAGTCGATACGCACTGCGATTGATCGGGGCGTAACCGTGACGCATGAAGTCCGCCATCGTGTCGATGACACTGTTGGGCTTCTGCGACGTGTTAGCCGAATCGAGGTAGACCAGACGCTGGCCGTCGATGCGACGTTGCAACACGGGAAAGTCGGCCTTGACGGCGGACCAGTCCACGGAATGACTCACGGGCGGAACGACTCGTATCCGGAGACTTCCAGCTTCTCGGCGATCTCCATTCCGCCGCTGGCGACGATGCGGCCGTCGACCATGACATGGACATGATCGGGCGCAAGTTCGTCGAGGAGTCGTTGGTAGTGCGTGATGAGCACCACGCCCATGGCCGGACGATCGGCGCGCACTTCGCGAATACCCTTGGCGACGATGCGCAAGGCGTCGATGTCGAGACCGGAGTCGGTTTCGTCGAGAACGGCCAGGTCGGGTTCGAGGATGGCCATCTGCATGATCTCGTTGCGCTTCTTCTCGCCACCCGAGAAACCCTCGTTCAGGTAGCGATCGACGAAGGACGAGTCCATGCCCAAGCGCTTCATCCAATCCATGGTGGCCAGGCGTAGTTCCAACACCGACAAGTCGATCCCTTTGCGCGCGCTGAGGGCCTGTCGCAGGAACTGAATCACCGAAACGCCGGCGATCTCCTGCGGGTACTGAAATCCGAGAAAGAGTCCGGCCTTGGCGCGAACGTCGGTGGGCCAGTCGGTGATGTCGTCACCCTTGAAGAAAATGCTTCCGTCGGTGACGTCGTATTCGGGGGAGGCCAGCAAGCAACTGGCCAGGGTGCTCTTTCCGCAACCGTTCGGACCCATGATCGCGTGGACTTCGCCGGCCTTCACGGTGAGGTTCAAGCCCTTCAGAATGTCGGCAGGAGCGGGACCGTCGTCCTCGGTGGAAGGACGGGCATGCAGGTCGCGCACTTCGAATAGGACGGGCTCGCTCACGTCCCAAAGTGTAGAGCCGAGGCCCAATTTCCCCTATGTCCGTAGTGCAAATTTCACAGTGCCGACCGATCGCATCGGCCCACGTCGGAGGCACAAACGCGGTCAGCCCGACCGCAGGGCCCGCCACAGATCCCGATACCTCGCATATTCGAATCCGGGCGCCACGTATCCGGATTCGCACAACATGCGGTGGTAGCGGGGAAGGTTCCTGAACGGCACACCGGCGTCCACGTGATGCGCCAGATGAAATCCGATGTTGAAGGGCACCATCGCAAAACGCGGCAACCAGTGCTGCGTCACCGAATGCGTGGCGACACGGCGATCATCCGATGCGTCGAGACCTCCGTGTTCGGCGACGGAGCGAAGCCGATTGATGACGCGCCACACCGTGAGAAAGGGGAGCAACCAGAAAATGGGATACACCCACCACACGCCGAGCAATGCGCAAACTCCGAACAACACGACCTGCACGAACCAGATCCGTTGCTGTGATCGTCGTACGACGCTCACCTCGCTGCGTAGGCCTCGCAACTGATCGGCCAATAGGCGAATCCCGGTGCGGCCGGAGGCATCGCGCCGCATCTTTCGTCTCCACGAGGCGGCGTCGATGGGGTAATTGGCATAGAGCGGAAGATCGGGCTCGTTCGGCCCGAACTCTTCGCGATGGTGAGCCATGTGCACACGGCGATAAGCGTCGGTGTTCGTGAAAGCCGGGTATCCGATCAACCACCGACCCACGACATCGTTGGCCAGTCGGTTTCTGAAGAGCAAACGATGCGCTGATTCATGCATCAGCGAAGCGAATTGGGCGTGGGCCCGTCCCATCATCAAGAAGACGGGCAGCCATGCGACCGGACCCCAACGAACCGCAACGATCAACAAAATGATCGTTTGGCCGTACACACTCAGCACCGAGATCGCGTTTCGTACCGAGGGAATTCGTCGGAGTTCGTCGCGCCGGGCGGACGTCAGTCGTCCATCGGGCGAAACATTCGTGGTACCGGCGCCTTCGGGGATGGCTCGATCACGAACCATTCCGCCCAATCGTGGGCCGTCACCAACCACGATCGACCCACTCCTGCAGATGTGGGCGTTCCGCTCCGATCGTGGTGTCGTGACCGTGACCGGGCAACACGATGGTGTCGGCGGGATGGACGAACAACAGGTTGTCGATGGAGCGGATGATGGTCGCGAAGTCGCCTCCGGGGAACTTCGTTGCTCCCGGCCCACCCGGAAAGAGCGTGTCGCCGGTGAAGAGCAACGGCGTGTTCTCCACGTGGAATGAGATCGATCCGGGCGTGTGCCCCGGATTGTGAATGGTGTGCAGGCGCAGTCGACCAACTTCGATCACATCGTCATGTTCGAGGAAGACGTCGTAGCCGAGATCTCCCAACATCGGTGCGTCCAATGCGGTGACCGCCACTTCGTATCCGGCCTCGCGCATGGCCGGGATCGCCTGAATGTGGTCGTGATGCCCGTGAGTTTCCAGAACCCGACGCACACCCAATCGTGAGCTGATCTCCAACAACTTCTCGTGTTCATTGGCGGCGTCGATGAGAACCGCGTCGCCCGTGGAACGGCAACGCACGACGAACACGTTGTTGTCGTAGGGGCCGACGACGAGTTTGTGCACCTCGACGTTGGTGTCG
>RHCK01000253.1 GCA_010030605.1 Acidimicrobiia bacterium | reverse complement strand
TACTTCAACGTGTATCGACCGGACATGATCGACCTGCTGGCTCGACTGTCGGGCGATGCCACGTTCCACTTCGGCGCCAAGGTGACCGACCTGCGCGTCGACTCGGAGCAGCCCACCCTGACCACCACGGGTCGAGGTGTCGAGGGTTTCGATCTGATCATCGGCGCGGATGGAATTCATTCGGTGGTGCGTCGGGCGCTTCACGGCGATCTGCCCACACGCTTTCGCAATCTGGTCGCCTACCGCGCGCTCGTTCCGCGCACCGCGGTGCCCGATTTGCCCATGGAAGTCACGAATCGCCTCGGACCAGGCGGCCATGTGGTGAGTTACTTCGTCGGCAAGCAGGCTCGTTTCCTGAACTTGGTGTGCATCAGCGACGACCCGGATTGGGACACCGAGTCATGGAACGAACCCGGCGATCCGAACGTTCTTCGACAGCGATACGCGGAATGGAGCCCATCCGTACGGAGAATTCTGGCCAACGTCGAATCGAACGTGTTTCGTTGGGCGTTGCACGATCGGGAACCGTTGGCGTCGTGGAGTCGAGGTGCGGTCACATTGTTGGGGGACGCGTGTCATCCCATGGTGCCGTTCATGGCTCAAGGAGCCTGTCAAGCGCTGGAAGATGCATCCGCTCTGGCACACAGTCTGCGCTCGACGTCGTCGACCATCGACGCTTTGGCTACCTATGAGTCCGTGCGGAAAGATCGGACATCGACGATTCAGGGGCGATCGTTCCTCAATGCGACCACCTTCCATCTGCCGGACGGCGTGCAACAGCAAGCCCGGGACGCCGCGTTCTCGACGACGGAAACGGAGGCGGCGCTCGCTCGATTCGATTGGCTATACGCGCGCTGAGAAGTCCGCCCACCGCCAGTCCAAGGACTGGTGGCCCAGATCCCACAGCGAACACTCGTCATCAACGGCCGTTGCGAAATGGCCGTTCAACCCTCGAGTTCTTTCAGCAGGTTCGTCACGTTTTCGCGAATCCGATCACGGATGGTCCGCACGGACTCGAGGTTCTGCCCACGGGGATCGTCGAGTGGCCAGTCGAGATACCGCTTACCCGGAATGTACGGACACGTGTCTCCGCAACCCATCGTGACCACAACGTCGACACGATTCAACAACTCATCGGTGAACTTCTGTGGCGTGTATCCGGCGATGTCGATGCCCACCTCGGCCATCGCTTCGATGGCCACGGGGTTCACACGATCAGCGGGCTCGGAGCCGCCCGAGTAGATCGACACACGATCGCCGGCGAACTCGCGGGCGAAGCCGGCCGCCATCTGCGAACGCCCCGCATTGTGGATGCACAAGAACAAGATCCCGGGCATCAATCTCTCGAATCGAAGAGGACCTTCAGCAGACCGACGGCCACCGCTCCACCAACGAGTTGCATCGCGGCGAACATCGGCCACGACTCCGGCGCGATTCCGGCGAACGAATCCGAGAACATGCGACCGAATCCGACGGCCGGATTGGCGATGCTCGTCGACGACGTGAACCAGTAGGCGCCCGTGATCCACGCGGCGACGAGCGCGGCCACGTTGGCGCCCGCGCGTTGACCACCGCGAATGATGATCAACAAACCGACCACCGCCACGGCCTCCGAGAACCATTGCGGTCCCCCGGTGCGGATCTTCGACGACGTTTCGATCCACGGGTGTCCGAACATGAGGTTGGCCATGCAACATCCGACGACGGCTCCAGCGAACTGCGCGACGATGTCGGTCATCAGTCGGATCGGTTTCACGTCGCGATCGAGAATCGAAATGACGATGCTCACCACCGGATTAAACGAAGCACCCGACAGCGGGGCGAGCACGGTGATCAAACCCAGCAACGCTCCACCCGTGGCGATCGCATTGGCCAACAACTGAACGCCCACGTCGGCGGTGAGGTTGGTGGCCATAATGCCCGAACCCACCACCGCCATCACCAAAAGCGCCGTGCCGAGGAATTCGCTCAGGGTGCGCCGAGCGCTCATGTCGAGATCCGATCATCCGCCACGAGGAAACCCTAATGACGGAAGAAGCCGGTCTCCTTTCGTCAACGTCATCGGACAAGTGAAATCTCGGTGAACCGCCGACCTCGCCTCGCACGAATCCGAATCGCCGGAAGTCCTTGTCACAGAGCCGGTCCCTTGCCCCGTATGAGGCTGATGTGACGGGTGAACAGGGATTCGAGGTCCTAGCCTTCGCAAATTCGAAAACGGCATGACAGGCTCGTCCCATGCAGTTCGACATCGCCATTATCGGAGGTGGGCCCGGGGGTTCGGCCACCGCGATTTCGGCCGCACGAGCTGGCCTGCGAGTGGTGCTGTGTGAGAAAGGTCCCCACGGGCGCGACAAGGTGTGCGGCGATGGCCTGACCCCGCGCGCCATCGGAGCTCTCGACGAATTGGGCATCGACCATTCGGTCGCCCATCGCATCGACGGACTGCGAATGATCGCCGGCAAGAAGCAGCGCGAGTTGGCGTGGCCCACCACCGATCGCTTCCCCAACCACGGGGCAGTGTGGCCCCGGCAGCGCTTCGACAATCATCTTCTCGACGTGGCGATCGCCGCCGGTGCCGACGTGCGTTTCGCCACCGAAGCACTTCCGGTGATCGAGAACGGAACGGTCGTCGGGATCGAGGCCAATGGTGAAGTTCTGCGTTCGTCACTGGTGGTGCTCGCCACCGGCGCTCAGGGTGCGGCGGCCAAGATTCTCGGCGCCGTTCGTGACCCCGACGAG
>RHCK01000252.1 GCA_010030605.1 Acidimicrobiia bacterium | reverse complement strand
GATCGATGACTTCATCGCCGGAGAAGGGTCCGATCGACCAGAGTTCTTCGGAGCCTCGGTGGCGGTCATCTCCAGCGCCTCGAGCAAGACGTCCATCGGTGCGGCCTATCTGACGAAACGTCGACCCGGCGTCACCGTGGTCGGTCTTACCTCGCCTCGGAATCGCGAGTTTTGTGAGTCCCTCGGCTGCTACGACCGGGTCGTCGAATACGGGAACGAGGTGGACTTGCCCGATGGTCCGGCCGTATATGTGGATATCGCCGGCGATCGGAACGTGAACCGCGCCGTTCACGAGCGGTATCGAGAATCTCTCGAATACAGCATGATCGTGGGCGGAACCCATTGGAACGTGGAGGCGACCGCTGGAGGGGGAGAGTTGCCCGGTCCGAAGCCGCAGTTCTTCTTCGCGCCATCGCAGATCGCCTTGCGTAGCAAGCAATGGGGCAAAGACGGCTTGGACGCCCGAGTGGGAGAGGCGTGGCGCGAGTTCGCTCGGTGGGGTGGCTCGTGGCTGCGATTCCAGGACACCACGGGAGCGGAAGCGGTGAAGAGCCTGTACGACCAGATGGTGGTGGGTTCGGTCGACCCTCGAGTGGGTCATCTCTGTCGGGTCGGTTGATCCACCCGGAAATGCGAAACGGGGGCCGACCCAGTGGGCCGACCCCCGTTCGTCGAGGTGTTGAAACTGTTGGGCTGGGGCTTAGGCCCGCAGACCCTTCTGAATGGCACCGAACACGGCGTCCTTGAGCGGGATCATGCCGGCGATGATGGCACCGTTGGCGACCACGTTCACCCAGTCGTCCTCGTGCTCCCAGCCCCAGCCGCTGAGGACGTGGCCCCAGTCGCCGAGCAGCCAGACCATGAGGATGGAGATGATGAGGGTCAGGTTGGCACCAATGATCGGGAGCTTGCCCACGGTGTCGCCGAGGCCGATTGTCTTGAGAATCGAGTGCAGGACGGTCATGACCGCCTCCAGCAGGATTGCCATCGTGATGAACAGCGCAACTATGTACATGGTTCTTTCCCCTTCGGGTCTCGCGGCCTCTCGACCGCAAGCGCAACGTATGAACACCGATTGGTAAATGTGGTGGATGTCACAGAAATATGCTTGTGAACAGGTGAAATGTCACCCTCGGTGGGGTTCGGGGGGATCGCGAGCCCGAAGATCACGCTGGGTGCGCTTCGTCGCGTGGAGTTCCCTCTCCGAAGTCGGCGGTGTGAAGATGTCGTGGTTCGACGTGGACGATGGAGGAACCCTCATGGCGATGGTGATCATGCGATACGACCTGCGGATTCCGCCCCCGGGGAGCTCGGCGCACGGGGTGACCGCATCGGGTCAGTACGCGGCCTGCGTGGAACAGGTTCGTTGGGCCGACCGCGTGGGGCTCGACATGGTGGTGCTGTCCGAGCACCACGGCACCGATGACGGCTTCATGCCGGCTCCCGTGACCTTGGCGGCGGCGGTGGCGGCTTCGACCGAGCGCATTGGCATCAACATCTCGGCCGCGCTCGTGATCATGCACGACCCGGTGCGCCTCGCCGAACAATTGGCCACCGTCGACCTCATCGCCAAGGGGCGCATGAGCGTCATTTGCGGCACCGGCTATCGCCAAGAAGAGTTCGAGATGGCCGGGCTGGACTTCAAGAACCGTTTCGTGGAACTGGAACGAAGCGTGTCGGTGATGCGTCAGGCGTGGACGGGCGAGTATTTCGATCTCGACGGTCGACGCATCAAGGTGCGACCGCTTCCGCACACGCCCGGTGGGCCGATGTTGCTGATGGGCGGATCCACGCCGGTGGCCGCTCGCCGCGCGGCGCGTCTGCACTGTTTCTTCTCGGCGGCCAACAATGATCCGGCGGTGGCCGATGCGTATCGGGAGGAATGCGAGAAGGTGGGATTCAAAGGCTTCGTCATGTTGCCGGCGAATGCGCCCGGTTTCATTCACGTCACCGACGACCCCGAACGCGACTGGAATCGCCTGGCGCCGTACATCATGCACGAGGCGCGTAGCTACGGCGAGTGGCAGCGTCCGGGGCAGTCGTCGGTGGTGCACGTGCACAACACCGAGACCCTGGACGACGTGAAGGCCAGCGGCGTGTACGCGGTCGTGACACCGGATGAATGCGTGGCGTTGGCCAACAAGTTCGGGTCGCTCACGATGCACCCATTGATGGGCGGAATCCCGCCCGAGTTGGCCCAGGAGAGCCTGGACCGACTCGAGCGAGATGTGTTGCCGGTGTTACGCGGGTCGTGACCCTCAGGCCAGGCGACGTCGTCTGATCACCAGAAGTCCGATGCCAACCATCGTCAAAATTGCACCGAAGACACTCGCGCGATCATCGTGTCCGGTGGCCGGCAGAGTGGTCGGGTCGACGGTCGGGGTAGAGGTGGTGCTTCCGGACGTAGGTGACTGCGGTGCGGCCACGGTGACCGATGTGCGCACACCAATGCCGCTGACCGGTGCGTACAACGACACGCGGTGGTTCCCGATCGTGGCGTCACCGGGCACGTTGGCGCTGAGGGTGATCGAACCGGTGGCACTGGCGGTTCCGGTGGCCAACACGGTGGGAACGGATTCCATCACCAGGTGAACCGTTTCGTACGGGGTGAACCCGGTGTAGGTTGCCTCCACCGTGCCGCCCTGTGTCAACGACGACGTCACGACGATGGAACGCTCCGCGAAGGTATTGATGGTGGCCGTCGCCGGAGCGTCGGTCGAGGGAGCGAGAGGCGTGGGTACGCGCACCTCGTAGATGGTGGTGGTTCCGGATAGTTCGTTGGCCACCAG
>RHCK01000251.1 GCA_010030605.1 Acidimicrobiia bacterium | reverse complement strand
CACTTTTCGTACCCAGAACGCCGCGCGGTGCGGTGGATGTCTACTCGCGGGGCAGGCCGAGCACGCGCTCGCCGACGATATTGCGCTGGATCTCGGTGGATCCGGCATAGATGGTGTGCGCGCGACTGAACAAGAACGTGTGTTGCATGTCGTGCTCGTCGCTGTGCTCGGGCTGCATCACCAGAGCGTCGGCGCCCAAAAGGTCGACTTCCAACTCGCCCAGACGCTGGTGCCATTTCGACCAGAACAATTTTCCGATCGACCCTTCGGGCCCGGGCTGTCCGCCCTTGATGAATCGGGTGACGTTGCGCATTCCGGACCAACGCATGATTTCCAGTTCGCCGTACGCGCGCGCGAGTCGCTGACGAATCTCGGGATCACGATCGTGTCCGCGATCGACTGCGAGATCGCGCACCTTGGCGAATTCCTTGGCGAATCGCAACTGCTGGGCCATGAACGCGGTTCCTCGTTCGAACCCCAACGTTCCCATCGCGGTCTTCCAACCGTTGCCCCGACCGCCCACCACCAGATCGGACGCGGTGACTGCTCCGTCGAAGAACACCTCGCAGAAGTGATCGTTGCCCGACAGATCTTTCAGCGGACGCACCTCGACGCCCGGCTGATCGATGGGAACCAAGAGGTACGACAGTGCCTTGTGTGCTTTCTCGTCCAACTCGGTTCGACACAACACGAAGATCCATTGCGCGAATTGCGCCTGACTGGTCCACACCTTCTGACCATCGATGCGCCACGTGTCGCCGTCGAGCACGGCGGTGGTGCGCACGCCCGCCAGATCACTCCCGGCACCGGGCTCGCTGAAGCCCTGACACCAATACTCCTCGCCTTTCAGAATCGGTGGCAGAAAACGCGACTGCTGCTCGGGCGAACCGAACGTGATCAACGTCGGCCCGAGCAAACCCTCACCGAAGAATCCGGCACGTTGCGGTCCGTTCGCCAACGTGTATTCCTGGGCGAACACCAACTCTTCGGCCACCGACACCTCGCGACCACCGAATGCCTTCGGCCAGGTGAGACCCAGCCATCCGGCCCGCCCCAGTTCCTGCTCCCAGGCCACCCGAATGTGCCAGTCGTGGGCACCCATCTCGGCCGACGTGCCCAACGAGCGATAATCCCCCACCAAGTGCTCGGTCATCCACGTTCGAACCTCGGTGCGAAAGCGGGCGGCCTCGGGTGAGTCGGCGAACTCCATTCGTCCATTCTCGCCCATCGTTCGCCCGTGTGAGAAAACCGGCCCATGCCTGCCACAATCGACGCATGGCCCTTTCCGACGCCGACAAACTCGCCGCGCTGAATCGTTACGCGGACGCCATCAACGGCTGCCGTCCCGAGGACGCGATCGCCATGTGCGCCCCCGGAGCCACCGTGTGGCACAACTACGACGACAAGACCGCGGTGTACGCCGACAGCGTGGGATCGTTGCCCTGGATGTTCAAAGCCGTCGAGGGACTGCGATGGGAAACACGCCGCGCGATGGCGACGTCGGAGGGCTTCGTCTGGGAAGCGATCATCCGTGGAACGGCGAAGTTCGGTGAATTGGCCGCCCAGACGTGCATGGTGGTGACCCTGAACGACGACGGCCTCATCGTCGCTCTCGACGAATACATCGACCCCGCCAGCATGAAGCCACTTCGCGGCTGAGTCGTGTCATCGATTCTCGTCATCTGCACCGGCAACGCCGCGCGCTCGGTGATGGTGGGCGCCATCCTGAACGACCGCCGACCCGACCTGAACGTGGTCACGGCCGGCACGCTCACCATGGATGGTCAACCCATCAGTTGGCGCACCCGCGAAGCACTGAAGCGCATCGAGCTGAACGCACCGAACCATCGCAGCAAACAGATGCAACAACACCACGGAGACGATGCGCACCTGATCATCGCTCTGGCCCCCGAACACGTGGAATGGGTGCGTCGCAACCATCCGCACGTGGCCCACAAGACCGTGACCTTGAAGCGCTTGGTGAAACACTTCTCCCCCGATCGCACGATCTCCCTCGCCGAGCGTGTGAACGCATTGGCCGCCCACGATGTGGAACTCGAGCCGTGGGAGGAAGTGGTCGATCCCGGTGGTGGTGAGGTGGAGGACTTCATCAACTGCGCCATCGAAGTGGTTCAGCTGTGCGACGAATTGTGTCCGCGGTTGTGATCGAGTCGTGCTCGCCCGGGTTCAACCCGCCACGCGAACCGCTCCGGACGAAATCATCCGATCGATCTCGTCGTCGCTGAATCCCGCCTCGAGCAACACTTCGCGCGTGTGTTCCCCCAATCGCGGCGCCAAAGATCTTTGCGCGCCCGGTGTGCCATGAAAATCCACCGGCGAGGCGATCATTCGCGTGGTGCCGTTTCCGTTCGGCACCTCCACCAGGCCACCGGCGTGCTGCAACTGCTCGTCGTTCAGAATTTCGTCGGGCGAATGAATGGGCGACCAGAACATGTCGGGTTCGGTGTCGAAGATTCGCACCCATTCGTCCATCGTTCGCGTGGCGAACGCCGCATCGAGAATGGTTCGAAGTTCCTCGGAATTGATCGCTCGATTGCGAATGTTGTCGAAACGGGGATCGTCGACCAGCTCGGGCTTGCCCACCACGCGCGCCAATGGTGGCCAGTGTCGATCACCCTCGACGCCCACCACGAAGAACCATTTGCCATCGGATGACTGGTACGTGTTGACCGACGGATTTCGTGCTTCGAACCGGTTGTTGATCGGCGGATGTCGACCCCAACTCAGAACCATGTTCAGATCGAAACCGACGGTGTACACGCCCTGACGTAGCAAC
This sequence comes from Acidimicrobiia bacterium, assembly GCA_010030605.1. Classification (GTDB taxonomy): domain Bacteria; phylum Actinomycetota; class Acidimicrobiia; order Acidimicrobiales; family Ilumatobacteraceae; genus Casp-actino8. The sequence continues at coordinate 16 of RHCK01000251.1, read as the reverse complement.
GACGAGGTGACCATTT